>CALHBU010000142.1 GCA_937930655.1 uncultured Acidimicrobiales bacterium
CCAGGACCACTGGAGAACGTCGAGCATGGCTCGGGACGCCCTCAGGATCAGATCCTCCCGGAAGTGAGTGGCTACCAGCTGGAGGCCGATGGGTAGACCCCCGGAGCCAAAGCCCACCGGCAACGAAGCCGCCGGCTGGCCCGAGTAGTTGAAGGGCACGGTGAACGGCACACCATGGTCCCAACGGTCGAAGTCGCTGAAGTGGTAGACGGTCTCTGCTGGCGGAGCCACCGTTGGCATGGTCGGGGTGAGCAGCAGATCGTGGTCGAGGTGGAGCCGTCGCATGGTCTCGACCAGACGGGCTCTGGCCCCGATTGCGGCCGACATCTGGTGCACGTCGAAGCCCATGCCCTCCTGCCCCAGCTGACGGAAACCGGGGTCGAGGTCGCTCCAACGATCGCTGGGGATGGCGTTGAGCCTGGCTGCGAAACCGGCCTTCCAGTAGTCCTCCAACTGTGGTCGTAGCGGCTCAATGACCTCGCCAACATCGACCACCTCAGCACCGGCGGCGGCGAAGGCCTCAACCGCAGCCCGGCATGCTGCTGACACCTCGGCATCGGTCGACGCTCCACCGAAGGTGTCGGTGTAGGCCAGCCGAAGTCCTCGAAGGCCATCGTTCAGACCGACCGACCAGTCACGGCTGTCGTAGGGCACGGCGTGCCAGTCCCGGAGATCGGGGCGAGACATCACGTTGAGCAGAACGGCGGCATCGTCGACCGAGCGAGTGAGACCAAAATTGGACACCAGCGAGACGAACGGCGACTCAACCGGGGCCTGTGGCACCCGGCCGAAGGTCGGCTTCAGGCCGTACAACCCGCAGTAGCTGGCCGGGATACGGATAGAGCCGCCACCATCACTGCCGTGGGCCACCACGCCAATGCCAGCCGCCAGCGAGGCAGCCGCTCCCCCCGACGAACCGCCCGGTGTGTGATCGGTGTTCCACGGATTGCGAGTGCTCCCATACCGGGGCGTGTCGGTGATTCCTTTCCATCCGAACTCTGACGTGGTGGTGAGGCCAAGCAAGATGGCGCCGGCCTCCCGCATACGGGCCACGGGCGGCGAGTCGGCTGCAGCCGGCTGATCTGACGTGGCCAGCGATCCCTCGGTGGTGGGGAACCCCTCGACGGCCACGATGTCTTTGACCGTGACCGGTATGCCGTCCAACTCCCCCGCCGGGGTCCCGGCCGACCATCGCTCGGCACTGGCTGTAGCCGCAACCCGAGCACCGTCGACATCGACGACGGTGAACGCATTGAGCTCGGGGTTCAGGGCTTCCAGGCGAGCAAGATGCTCGGCGATGACGTCGATCGGGGATCGAGTGCCCCGCCGATAGGCCGCGGCGAGCTCGCCGATGGTTTCCATGCTGTGTTGGCCCGCTTTCGATCAGCCCTCTTCCGGCAGATCGACCTTCACGATCTCACCGCCGTCGACGATCATGGTCTGACCGGTCATCCACTTGGCATCGGCGGCCAGGAACAGGGCGGCCATACCGATGTCCTCCGGTTCACCCAACCGCTTGGACGGCAGAGCGTTGGCCACCTCGACACCTCGGGGCCCGTCCCACAGCACCTTGGCAAAGTCGGTCTTGATCAGACCGGGGGCGATGCAGTTGACCCGAACGTCGGGGCCTAGTTCGGCACCGAGCTGCTTGGTCATGTGCACCAGGGTGGACTTGAACATGCAGTAGATGCCGATGTCCCGGCTGGTCGTGAAGCCACCGACCGACGCGATGTTGATGACGGCCCCACCGTGCTCCTTCATGTACTTGTTCCAAGCCATCTGCGTCCACAAAAGGGGACCTTTGACGTTGACCTCATAGGTCTTGTCCAGCTTGCTGGCCTCGACATCGATGCTTCGACCGTTGTGAGGATTGGTTGCTGCGTTGTTGACCAGAACATCGAGCGAGCCGAAGTGCTCGATGGTTTCGTCCATGACGGCAGAACCCTGCTCGAGGTCACCGACATGGCCGGCCCGCCAGGCCACTGAACCTGGCAGATTGAGAGCTTCCAGACTGGCCGCTGCCTCTTCGCACTTCTCGGCTTTCCGGGACGTAATCATCACATTGGCCCCGGCTTCCAGGAACACCTTGGTGATGCCGTACCCGATGCCGGCAGAGCCGCCGGTGACGAGTGCTGTTTTGCCTTCGAGCTTCTGGTCCATGCCCGATTTCTACCACCTCCAGAGGAGGCTGAGCCAAGGCTGCATGCCGTAGGATCGATGAATGGATCTCGACACCATCGCCTATTCGACCGAAGACAACATTGCCCGCATCCACCTGAACCGGCCTGAAGGAGCGAATGCCGTCAGCGTTGCCTTCTCTCGCGATCTGCGGGCGGCCATGCTCGAGGCGGCGTACGACGATGACGTCCGAGCGGTGGCTGTTACCGCCGAAGGAAAGATCTTTAGCGCCGGCGGCGATCTCAAAGAGTTCTACGAAGCCGGCGACGACCTTCCGAAAATCGTGGCCGACATGCTCACCGATTTTCACGGTGCCATCTACCGGATGAACCGCATGCCCAAGCCGGTGGTAGCTGGTGTGGGTGGCGCCGTTGGAGGAGCCGGGCTCTCCATCGTCTCAGCCTTCGATCTCGTCATCGCTGGCGAGTCGGCCAAGTTCACCATGGCCTACACCCGAGCCGGCGTGACCCCCGACGGCACCTCCACTTACTTCTTGTCCCGCCACATCGGCGTCCGTCGTGCCCTCGACCTCGTGCTCACCAACCGGGTGCTCTCCGCCGAGGAGGCCGAGAGCTGGGGCCTCATCAACCGGGTTGTGGCCGACGACGAAGTTGATGCCGCCGCCATCGACATGGCCAAGCTCTTGGCCAACGGGTCCGGCTTCGCGGTGGGTACAGCCAAGCGGTTGGTCTACGAAGGCTTCGACTCACCCCTGGAAGAAGCAGGCGAGCGTGAAGGCGTTGCCATCAGCACCGCCATGAGCATGCCCGACGGCAAAGAAGGAATCGCCGCCTTTGTCGAGAAGCGGGCAGCCGAGTTCAACAAGTAGTCGGGCCGACAGCCAGTAGAGGTTCCACCATGGACATCACCCGCATCACCGAAGTCGGCATTGCCGTCAACGATCTTGATCAGGCGGTCGCCCTCTTCGAGCACCTGTTCGATGCCGAGGTGGGCGAACTGATCGACGTGCCGCTCTACGACATGCGGTTCAAGATGTGCCGGGTCGGCAAGGTCGACTTCGAGGTTATGGAGCCAACGGCCGACACCGGAGTCATTGCCGACTTCCTGGCCGCCCGAGGCGAAGGGCTCCATCACATCGCGTTCGCGGTCGACGACATCGAAGACACCATGACCACCCTCGGCCAAAAGGGGGTGCAGTTCGTTGCCGACGCTCCGGTCAGCAACACCATGCCAATGGTCGACTACGCAGGTCGCCACTTCCGGGACGACATCTCGTTCACCTTCAGCCACCCGAAGTCGATCCTCGGCATCTTGTTCGAGTTCATCCAGTACCCCGAGGGCTACCAGACCCCATAACAGACTCGGCCGAGCAATCGAGTTACGACAGCCTCGCCCCCAGCCAGTTGCCAGCCTGAACCATGGCTTCCCGGGCAGGGCCCACCCGATGGCCCCACTTGAAGAAGCCGTGGGGCATGCCGAAGTAGCGAACCACGGTGGTCTCCACCCCTGCTTCGGTGAGCACATCGCCGTACTGTTCGCCTTCGTCTCGTAGCCCGTCGAACTCGGCAGTGATGACCAGCGCCGGTGGAAGACCGGTGTGGTCCGACGCCAACAGCGGCGATAACCGCCAGTCACCTACCTCGGCGTCACCCTGATAGTGGCCGTAGAACCAGGTCATCTCTTTGCCGGTGAGGAACGGTCCGACGAGGTCATGGGAGGCCGAGGCCATTCTGGCGTCGACGGCGGGATAGATCAGCAGCTGGGCGGCCAGTCGCTTACCGGCATCCCGGGCCGCGAGGGCTGCGGCCGCCGCCAGGTTCCCGCCCGCTGAATCGCCAGCGATGGCGACTCTCGAACCATCGATCCCGAGATCGGCGCCGGTGGTGACCACAGCAGTGGACACAGCGACGGCGTCATCGAATGCCGCAGGGAACTGATGCTCGGGAGCAAGTCGATAGTCGACGCTCACCACCGTCGCCCCCGAACCCGCGGCCAGATCGCGACAGATGCCGTCGTGCCCATCGAGGCTGCCGAGAACCCACCCGCCGCCGTGGAAGAAAACCACGCCAGCTCCGGTGGCATTCTCCGGTTGATACACCCGACACGGAACACCGGCAATTCGCTGCTCTTCGACCAAAGCCATGGCTGGCCCGGGAGGTAGGCCGGCCACACCAGCCAAGTAGCCAGCTCTGGCCGCCTCAACAGTCTGGGTTGTGAGCTCCCGAGCCCCGTTGGCGGCGTT
The DNA here is from genome assembly GCA_937930655.1 of uncultured Acidimicrobiales bacterium. Lineage (GTDB taxonomy): Bacteria > Actinomycetota > Acidimicrobiia > Acidimicrobiales > SZUA-35 > JAHECQ01. The sequence continues at coordinate 4,382 of CALHBU010000142.1, forward strand.
CATGGCTTGAAACTCTGGGTGGAGCGACATGCTGCGACTTTACTGGTGGTCAACCGGCCGCTTCCTCATTGGGCCCACCAGGGCAGCGACACTACGGTCGTTACCGATGAGCACCACACCGCCAGAACCAACCGGACCGCTCAAGGGACTACGAATCGTCGATGTCACCCATGCCGCGGCCGGTCCCTGGGCCGCCATGCTGCTTGGTGACCTCGGGGCCGAGATCGTCAAGATCGAGCCGCCAACCGGCGAGTTCACCCGTTTCACCCGGCCCTTCCTCGATGACGGATCCGGGCCCTATGGCGGCCGCTACTCGGCCCGCAACCGAAACAAGCGGAGCATTGCTCTCGATCTCACCAACGACGACGACCGCGACACCTTCCTCAACCTGATCGAGACGGCCGATGGCCTCATCGAGAACATGCGAGGCGGGGTGATGGACCGTCTGGGTGTCGGCTGGGAGGTACTCCACCAGCGCAATCCACGACTGGTCTATGCCGCTATTCGGGGCTTCGGCGATGCCCGAAGCGGTGAGTCTCCGTATGCCGACTGGCCGGCCTTCGACGTCATCGCCCAGGCCATGGGTGGCCTGGTCTCCATGACCGGCACCGATGCCGAACATCCGCTGCGAGCCGGTCCGTTGGTTGGCGACATCTTTCCCGCCTCACTGACCTGCGTCGGTCTGCTCTCGGCCATCATGCACGCCCGGGAGACCGGTGAGGGGCAGTTCGTCGATGTGGCCATGGTCGACTCGATGATGGCGCTCTGCACATCAACTCAGACCATGTGGGACTACGAGGGGCGACAGTACCAGCCCCAGGGCAACGGCAGTGACGATGTTGCGCCGTTCGACATCTACGAAACGGCCGACGGTCATTGCGCCATCGCCGCCCCACGGCCCAGCCATTGGGAACCACTGTGCGAGATCATGGGCCGGACTGACCTGCTGGAGGACGAGCGATTGGTCGACCTGGTGAGCCGGGCCGAGCATCGAGACGTGGTCAACGATGTGGTCGGCACCTGGGCCAAATCGCTAACCACGGCCGAACTGGTCGAACTCCTGGGCGGACGGGTGCCAGTGGGCCCGGTCATGGGCCCGGCCGATTGGGTCACCGACCCCCACGTGGAGGCGCGAGGCATGTTGGTGGAGGTTCACCACCCCCATCACCGCCCAACCATCGAAGTGGCGTGCCCCATCAAGTTCTCGGCCACCCCGGCCCGGGTGTACGCCCCTCCCCCGATACTGGACCAGGACGGACCAGCCATCCGGGCCGAGTTGGACGCTCGATCATAAGTCGGTCTGGATTTAGGCCCCCAGTTGCCGCTGTTGACGCCGAAGGCGAGCCTGACCGAGGTCGGCAACGTTGGCCGCCGCACTACCTTGCTGCAACCCCTCGGGATCGATGTGGGTTTTGGAGCGGTAGCTGCTCATCTCGCCCAGTGTCTGCACGTAGGCGTCGAGCTCATCCATCCGCTGTAACGCCCGACTGCTTGGTCCGGCCGGATTCTCGACCGAGTCGGTGACCGCGGTGAGCCGACGGGACACCTCGCCGGCGAAACCAATGAGGTAGCTGCGGCGCCGACGGACCAGGGCCCCCTTGGGGTCGCCCGCTTCGGTCCCCGGCAAACGCCTCAGAGCCTGTTGTTCGAGCGAGGCGGCGAGCAGCTTGGTGAGGTCTCGATCGGCCGGTCGGCCAACAAGGGTGAGCTGCACAACCGTGCGACTCCCGTACTTACGCAACGTCACGACCCGACAGCGGTTGGCATGAGCGACCGCTCCCCAGAGCATGGCCCGCTCGTGGGTGTAGGAACCGGTCATCTCCAAATCGACGTGGGACAGGGTGGAGGTGCTCGACGGATGTTCGTAGACATCGGCCTCGAGGGCGTGGCGGGCAATGAGTTCTTGGGCTTTGGCTACGAGGGCCTCGGCTTCGTCGCTGAACTCGGTGCTCTCGGCCTTACGGAGAAGGGCTCGCACCTTCTCGACGATCTGTGACTGCTGGGTATCCGACATGATTCACCTCTGCACTTGTTGAAGACACGCCGGGGAAGCTCAAATAACCCTATCCATGAGCACTGACAACGTTCGCTCCTGTCCCATGGACCGGATAGGTTCAGAGCCGATCTGGTACCCCGAAAGGACCCCTCAATGCCCCGTATGAACCTCACCGACACCTCCGCCATCGTCACCGGAGGAGCATCAGGTATCGGCGAGGCTTCGGCCCGCCAGTTGGCCGATCTCGGATCCAAGGTGGTCATCGCCGACCTCAACGAGGACCGAGGTCAGGAAGTGGCATCGGAGATCGGTGGCATCTTCGTGAAGTGCGACGTATCGAGCCAGGAGGACGGCGCAGCTGCGGTATTGGCGGCCAGCGAGATGGGCCCGCTCCGAGCTCTGGTGAACTCGGCCGGCCTGGGCCGGGCCGGACGCACCGTCGACCGCAACAACGACCCGATGCCCCAGGACGACTTCGACTTTGTCATCCGCATCAACCTGCTTGGTTCGTTCAACATGCTCCGGCAGTCAGCGGCCGCTATGGCCAAGACCGATCCGGTCGACGACGACGGTGCTCGTGGTGCCATCGTCAACATGGCTTCGGTCGCAGCCTTCGATGGCCAGATCGGCCAGGCCGCCTATTCGGCCTCCAAGGGCGGCGTTGTCGGCATGACATTGCCGATTGCTCGCGATCTCTCGGCCATGGGCATCCGAGTTAACACCATCGCCCCTGGCCTCATCGACACCCCCATCTATGGCGAGGGCGAAGAGTCCGAGAAGTTCAAGAACCACCTCGGTCAGTCTGTTTTGTTCCCTAAGCGTCTTGGCTCCGGTGAAGAATTGGCTTTCATGGTGCTCGACCTCATCACCAACCCGTACATGAACGGTGAGGTTGTCCGGGTCGATGGAGGCATCCGGATGCCTCCGAAGTAACCGCTCAAAAGCTATGGACGTCTTCGTTGGGCCTGTGAACTGATGTCGATCGTCCTTGGCATCGATTCCTCGACCCAGTCGACCAAGGTCGAGGCCCGTCAGATCGACACCGGAAGGGTGATTGGACGGGGACAGGCCGACCACCCGCCAACTAGTCCTCCCATCTCCGAGCAGGATCCGGGGGCATGGTGGGAGGCCCTGACGTCGGCCATCCATCAACTGGGCGACATCCGACCACAGATCACCGCGCTCTCGGTAGCCGGACAGCAGCATGGCCTCGTCCTTGTCGACGATCGTGGGGCGTCGTTGGGCCCGGCTCAACTCTGGAACGACACCCGGTGTGCTGACGAAGCAGCTGAACTTGTTAGAAGGGGCGGGCCAGCGCTGTGGGCTACCGGTTGCGGAAGCCTTCCGGTGGCCAGCTTCACCATCGCCAAACTGGCATGGATGGCCAGCAACGAACCGGCTGCCCTCGATCGGGTTGCCAAGGTGATGCTGCCCCACGACTACCTCACCTGGCGGCTCACCGATGAGCACGTGACCGACCGGGGCGATGCGTCGGGAACTGGCTGGTTCGATGCCGGTAACGACGTCTACCGGCCCGACCTGTTGGACCTTGCCGTCACCCAGAGCGACCAGTGGATGGAACGACTTCCGACCGTCGTCAACCATCGAACCGCCGCCGGCGTCGTTTCGCCCTCAGCTGCCGCGGCTCTTGGTCTGCCGGCCGACGTCCTGGTTGGGGCTGGAACCGGCGACAACATGGCGGCTGCCCTCGGGCTCGGCCTCTGTCCGGGCGATGTGGCGCTGTCGCTCGGCACGTCAGGAACCGTCTACTCGGTGTCGACGTCGCCAACCGCCGACCGGAGCGGTGCGGTCGCCGGCTTTGCCGATGCCACGGGAAACTTCCTTCCTCTGGTTTGCACCCTCAACGCCACAAAGGTCACCGACACCGTCGCATCGTGGTTCGGGACCGACCCCGCGGGCCTCAGCAACCTAGCCATGGCAGCCGATTCGGCCTTCGAGGGAACGCTGCTAGTTCCCTACTTCGATGGTGAGCGCACGCCCAACCTGCCGGACGCCACGGGGACGTTCAAAGGGCTTCGAACATCAACCTCGAGGGAGATCATGGCCAGAGCGGCCCACGACGGCGTCCTCTGCGGTGTTCTGTCAGGACTGGACGCGCTCCAGGCGGCCAGGGTGCCCAGCGATGGGAAGCTCCATCTGATTGGCGGCGGTGCCAGAGCTGCCGCTTACCGGCAGCGGTGTGCCGATCTTCACGGCCAACCAATCGTGGTGCCCGAGGCTCACGAATCGGTCGCTGCTGGAGCCGCTGTTCTGGCCGCGTCCCTGGTCGAAGACCAGACCGCCGATGAGATCGCCTCCACCTGGTCGCTGGGACAGGGGCCAACGGTGGAACCAGCCGTCGACTGCCAGGAGCTCCGAGATGCCTATAACTCCTCGGTGGCTGATATCTCCGTGGGTCGGAGCATCTAGTCGACGCCGAGAAACACGCCGTCGATCAGCTTCACCATCTCCCGGCGGGCCTTCGAGCCCGACGGTGTGGAGAAGAAGGGCCAGCAGTGCTGACCGCCTTCGGACTCGGTGATCCACATTGGTGCGCCGGCTTCTTGCCCTCGTTGGACGTAGGCCGCTACATCGGGGTGAAGAATCTCGTGGGTCCCCACGTAGTGGTGGGTCGGAGCCATTCCGGTGACGCTGGCCCGCCCCGGTGAGAGGCGAGTGTCCTCTGCATCGATGCCGCCCCGCCACAACAGCAGGTCTCGCAGCATTCCCTCTCGATCAAGCATCTGGTCCAGCTCGGCCAACCCCTCAATGTCGGGATTGCTAAGGGTGGCGTCGACCAATGTGGAGACAAGCAGAGCCAGTGCCGGTTGGGGTTCTCCCAGCGCAGCCAGTTCGGCCATGAGAGATAGGGCGAGAGTGCCGCCCGCTGAATCACCGAGGAGAACGACGTTCTCGGCGCCGTAGCGATCCGATGCGTAGTGCCAGCTGTCGGCAACGGAGTCGAGGGTGGCGAGGGCGTTGTGCTCCGGTGCTTTCGGGTAGTCGGGGACAACCAGGTCGGCTTCGGCTCGATGAGCGATGGAAGACGCAGCCAGCCACTCGACCAGCGTGGGTCCGAGAACAAAGCCGCCTCCGTGGAAGAAGAGAACGGCTCTGCTGTTCGTGGATCTATCGTTGCTGGCCGAACCCCTCAGGACATGCAGGGGAAAGCCGAACTCGCTCACGACATCGGCGGTGAAACGTCTTTTGAGCAACGCTGGCGGCGTTGGCTGATCGAGACGGCGTCGTCGATTGAGCACCTCGGCAATGGCATCAGCATCGGTGCCAGCATCGACCAACTGGCGGTACTGCTTCTTGATGCCAGCGGCCCGAATGACCGTGCCCATGACCCCCGATGATCGGAGCATGTTCGTCATGAGGTCCGTTCTATGACGACCACCGGGATCACCCGATCGGTCTTGTTCAGGTAGTCGCCGAAGCGGGGCATGACGGCGATGCGCTCCTCGAACAATCGAGTCCGTTCCGGCTCCTCGGCCGTGCGAGCGGTGGCTTCGAACCGTTCCGCTCCTAGCTCAATCACTACCTGAGGGTTGGCCGCAAGGTTGTAGTACCAGCCGGGATGGCGGGAATCGCCAGCCCGAGAGGCAATCAGCACGATGTTGCCTTTGTCGTCGGTTGTGTAGGTCAGCGGCGAGACCCGCTGCTGACCGGACTTGGCTCCGGTGGTGGTGAGCAGAACCATCGGGTTGCCCTCCCAGCGGCCGCCGCACACACCGTCATTGGCCCGATACTCGGCGATGACCGCCTCGTTCATCGCCAGCCATTCCTCGTCGGACTTGATCCCTGTGCTCTCAGCCATGCTCAGAGTCTGCGTCAATTTTCCCGACAAACCACAGCCAACGTGGATCGCTCGACCAATTTCGTCGAGGATGGAGACATGACCGATGAATTGCTCTACGAGGTTCGCGACAACACCGGCCTCATCACGTTCAATCGCCCTGAGCGTATGAACACCATCACGCCGAAGATGCTCAACGCACTCAGCGAGCGGCTCTTGCAGGCTGATGCCGATCCTGAGGTTCGCGTCATAGTTCTCACGGGAGCCGGCAGAGCCTGGTGCGCCGGCCTCGACGTCGGCGCCGCGATGTCGGGCGACGGAATCGGCAGCGAGGGAAACAGCACCGGCAATGGCGAGTTCAACCTTCGAGACGCTCCCCCGGTCGTGCTCCACAAGATCGATACGCCAACCATTGCCGCCCTGAACGGCGGCGCTGCCGGCTACGGCATGGATTTGGCCCTTGGTTGCGACATTCGGCTGGCCGCCGAAACCGCCAAACTCTCCGCCGCCTATACCGCCCGTGGCCTGGTGCCTGAGAGCGGTGGTACCTGGTTGCTTCCCCGTATCGTCGGCTGGTCCACGGCCGCCGAGCTGCTGTTCACCGCCCGCACGCTCACCGCCGTTGAGGCCAAAGAAGTGGGGCTTGTCAGCCAAGTGGTGGACGGGGCTGACCTAGAGGCGACAGCCTTGGGCATGGCCCAGGACATAGCGGCCAACGCCCCACTCGCTATCAGAGCATCGAAACGGCTGATGCGCCATGCCATGACCGAAGGGCTAGAGGATCACGTCCAGCGTCAGTATTTGGCCTTGCTGCCGCTGTTCGGCACCAAGGATTTTCGGGAAGGTCTCGCCAGCTACCTCGAAAAGAGGCCGGCCGACTTCCACGGCAACTAGCTGTTGGCCATCTGGGTCAGCTCTTCGGCCGTGAGGCACCCCAGGATGGCGCCACCCAGAACGGCTTCGTCGGGTTCGCCACCGGCGAACAGATCTTCCATAAGGCCAGAGTCGGCGATCTCGTCGTCGATGCAGTCGAGCGTCGACTGAGACAGTGTGACGCCATCGGCTTCAGCCTCGGCTGCAATGATCGACGAGAAGCTCAGACAGTTGATAATCGGTGCCATGAACTGGGCCTGAACCTCGGGCGGCAGATCCTCGAACTCAGCATCGGGGCTATCGACAAAGGCAGTCCAGAAGTCTTCGGTGATCGAAGGATCCTCATAGCCCTCGGCGACACAGTCGCTGTCGATGGCATCGGCCATCGAAGGGTCTTCAGAGATCTCAGAAGTGATGGCATCGGCAAAAAGGGAGCCGGGGAGGCACTCGACCATGGTGTCTATAAGGGGCTGCCGAGCTGAATCGGGGGCCGGTCGGTCGTCGCCAACAGCGATGAAGCCAAGGATGACCTGTTCACCATCGGGTCCCCGGAGTCGGTCCTCAAGGCACACACCCATCTCGTCTGGCGCATCGATACCGGACCCGTCGCTGAAGCTGTCGACCATGTAGTCGCCGAGCACGCCTGGTTCGGCACAGTTGATGGCCAGGCTTGCCACTCGGGCCTGCTCGACATCTTCAAGGTCTTCGAAATCCTGACCCGAGATCAGCGAGGCCAGCAACTGTTCATCGTCGGCAATCTTTCCGTAGAGACAAGCTTCGACCTCGGGTGGGAAAGCATCGTCGAGGGTCAGGGCCAGTTGAGTCTGAACCTCTGAGCTGATCTGACCGCCCCCGGAGCCGCTGTTGTCGGAACCACTGTCATCGGAGCCGCTGTCATCGGAACCACTGTCATCGGAACCGCTGCCGCCACCATCGCTTCGGCTGCTGAGGCCTCCGGAGCTACCGGAGTTGGCAGAATCTCCCGAATCGGCGGAAGAACCGGAGTCGCCAGAATCGGTCTGTGTCTGGGTATCGCCGGAATCAGTGACCACATCGGTCGCCTCGCCATCGCCAGAGCCACAGCTAGCAGCGAGAAGGCCGAAGGCGGCAAGGAGAACGGGTACGCGACGAGACATGGCCGAGACCTTAGAGGAGGACATGCGCCCACTATCGGCACAACGACACCCATTGTGAAGTGCCGGTTTTGAGGTGCTTAGGAGCAGTGAGCGATGATCGACTCGGCCATCAACTCAGGCGCCTCCATCGGCCCGAAGTGGGTCAGTCCCGGGTGCTCCTCCAACCGTGCATTCGAAAGCGCCTTGGCCACCAGGGGCGCAACAGTGGCCGGGATGGCATGAGGGCCGCCGGTGTTGGCCCCGCAGGCAACAACCGTCGGGCACTCGATTCGGGCCAGCAAGGAGAAGTCGAGTGGTTGTCCACCCTCGAACACCCGAGCTTCATCTTCGCCCTCGCAGCTCAGTCGCACTCGGCCATCGTCCAGTGTTCGGGTCCCGAGCTCGACATAGCCCCGGACCGACTCGGGGTCGCAGCTGGCGAACGGTGGCTTGGCCATGAAGTTCTGAAAGGCCTCCTCGACCGAATCGAACTCCATTCGCCGTTTGCGGGCTGCCTCGATCAGAAACGACGGGCCGCCCTCACGCACCAGGTCCTCGGGAACAACCACCGGCTCGAACAGCCAGAGAGAGTGAAACATCTCCGGTCGGCGAACGCCGGCAAAGGCCGCTGAGGCCCCACCCAGGCTATGAGCGACGTA
>CALHBU010000143.1 GCA_937930655.1 uncultured Acidimicrobiales bacterium
CAGAGTTCGTAGCCGTTCGCCGGGTCGTAGGCTTCGAAGAAGACGTTGTCTCCAACCGCCACCAAATCCTGCGGGTAGCCGTGGCCGGTGCCGGGGTTGATGTCTTCGACCAGGGTGGTAGTGGTGCCGTCCGACATCCAGAGCTCGTAGCCGTTGACATCGTCGTAGGCTCGGAAGAAGAGGTTGTCTCCAACCGCCGTCAAATAGTGCGGGTTGCTGCCGCCGGTGCCGGGGTTGATGTCTTCGACCAGGGTGGTGGTGCCGTCCGACATCCACAACTCCTGGCCGTTGACGTCGTCGTAGGCTGAGAAGAAGACGTTGTCTCCAACCGCCGTCAACTGGTACGGGTTGCTGCCGTTGGCGCCGGGGTAGATGTCTTCAACCAACCTGACCTCATCGGCCTCTATGGCCGACACAGTAGGACTGATGCCTACAACGGCGGCTGCTGAAGTAGCGATAGCCAACAACGCCGACGTCGCCGAACGACCTGCTGAACGCTTGCCGCTCTTCCGATTCCCATCTGGCTTCCCCCTTTCCAGATCGCGATCAAACCGATCGACGGGCAGGGTCGACAAATTACTCAATGGACGCATGTGCGTTTCCTTCCAAATCAGGCCAAGTTCCCTCTCCGCCTGATGCAGCTCTTTCGGCACGATCCAGCAGGTATTGATGTAAATGGGCCAAATGCCTGAGCTCGTGGCCAGATGTCGAAAGTACGGCGGACAAGTGGCAATGTGAAGACAGCAGGTGGTGTGCAAGGCTTGCTTGATGGTCGACCGACCGACGGCGACCGATGAACCTTGGAGCCCAACGATGTCGAGTAACAAAGGCCGGGTGTACGCCGTGACCGGTGCAGCCTCTGGAATAGGCCGGGCCACCGTTGAGCGCCTGGTCGACGATGGTGCCTCGGTGGTAGCCGTCGACCTGTCGGCGGAAGCCTTGCAGTGGACCGCGTCCGACGATCGAATCGTCGCCGTCGCCGGCGACGTGACCAGCGAAGAAACCAACAAGGCCATGGTGGCGGCCGCCATCGAGAGCTTCGGTTCGCTTCACGGTGTCTTCCTCAATGCCGGCATAGCGGGGGCTGGTCTGATCGAACGGGCGCCGATGGAGATGTTCGACAGCGTGATGGACGTCAACGTTCGTGCGGTCGCCCTCGGCATGAGAGCGGCGCTCCCTCGGCTCCGAGAGGTCGACGGTGGCGCCATCGTGGTGACCGGATCCACCTCGGGTATCGGGGCCGACCCCGGCTTGTGGACCTACAACGCCAGCAAGGCAGCGGTCATCAACATGGCCAAGTCCGCGGCCCTCGATGTGGCCCACGAGGGAATCCGGGTGAACGCGGTTTGTCCTGGTCCGACACGGACTGGCATGACAACCGAGATGCAGGAGCGAGATGAGACAGCCAACACCATGAAGAACGTGGTGCCGATGGCCCGATGGGGTGAAGCCTCAGAGTTAGCAGCAGCAGTGTCGTTCTTGTTGTCACCCGATTCGTCGTTCATCACCGCAGTTGCTCTGCCCGTCGATGGTGGAGTCACCGCCAATACCGGTCAGTTTCCAACCTACGGATCGAGGATCTGATGTCTTCTGTACAACCAGCGCCCGGCTGGGCCCGAAGCACCGGCCATGTGACGGTCAGCGACCTTGGACCAGTTGATGCAACCAAGGCTGCCGACCGCCTAGCCATCACCGAGAGGGTCTATTTGTATGGCTGGGGCTACGACGAGCGAGATCGTGACCTGTTGGCCGGCTGCTTCACCGAGGACGGCACTTGGGAAGGCCACATCATGGGCACCGACGCCGTCGGGCCGTTTGTCGGACGTGACGCGTTGGTCGAGTTCCTGGCCTCGTTCTGGGACGAACAGACCGATCAGCGACGGCACATCTTCACCAACGTGGTCGTCAGCGACATCACCGACTCCACCGCAGTGGCCCACGCCTACCTGATGCTCACGGCCTCCACCGGCGGCGACATGCAACCGGTCACCGTTGGGCCCTACCGGTTCGAGATGCGCAAGGAAGACCAGATCTGGCGCATGACCCGCTTGGCCGCCGGATTCGACGCTCCGTTTTGAGCAAGACATCACTGGGCGGCCCTCTTACTGGCATCCGCGTCATCGACCTGTCAGCAGTTGTGTCGGGCCCGTTTGCAACCTCGATGCTGGCCGACCAAGGGGCCGACGTCATCTCCGTCGAGCAGGCTCACGCCCCCGACATCGTCCGTCAGTCCGGTCCGTTGGTCGAGTCGGCCCAGGGCATCAGCGCGTTCTGGGCCTCGATGAATCGCAACAAGCGGTCGATCGCCTTGAACCTCAAGGATCAACGAGGCAAGGACCTGGTGCTGGATCTCATCGCCGACGCTGACGTGGTGGTCCAGAACTTTCGACCGGGAGCAATCGAACGCCTTGGTCTGGGATGGGACGTTCTGCACGCCCTCAACCCGGAGCTGGTCATGTGCTCGATCAGCGGATTCGGAAGCGACGGTCCCTATGCCCATCGTCCGGCCTTCGATGCTGTTATTCAGTCGGTTGCCGGTTATCCGATGGTCCAGGTGGATGGCAACGGTGAGCCTCAGCTGATGGCCACCATTGTCTGCGACAAGGTGACCTCGCTTCATGTTGCCCAATCGGTGTGTGCGGCTTTGGTGGCCCGCTCTATGGGTCAGGGAGGACAACACATCGAGGTGGCAATGATCGACGCCAGCATCCATTTCCTGTGGCCCGAGGCCATGTGGAACCAGACCTACATCGATCACGACACGGACATGCCCGACCTGGCCGCGATCTACCACCTCTTTCCGACGTCGGATGGTTGGGCCATGGTCTACCCATTGGGCACCGACGCTCAATGGCAAAGCATGTGCCGGGCCCTCAATCGGCCCGACTTGGCCGCCGACCCGCGCTTTGCCGAACTTCAGAGCCGTCTGATGCACGGGGGCGATGTCAACGACGAGCTGGATTTGGAGACAGCCAAGTTCACCACCTCCGCACTGGTGAAGTTGATGGATGAAGCCGACGTTCCTGCCGCTCCTGTCAACACCCGAGAGGAGCTGATTGACGATCCTCAGGTGCTACACCGAGGCGTCGTTGTTGAGAGCGAGCATCCAACGGCCGGGAAAATTCGCTCGGCTCGTTCGCCCGCCCTGTTCTCGAAGACCGCCTCGGTTCACACTCGGCACGCGCCATTGTTTGGCGAACACACCGATGAAGTTCTGACCGAACTGCTGGAAGTCTCGGACGAGCAGCTGGCAGCTCTGCGGGTCGACGGCGTGATTGCCTGACGATGCCACCTGGCCAGTAGCTGACTATTCGCCGTTCAGGGCACCCACCGGTGAGACTCAGTCGAGCAACGACGGCACCACATCAGATCCGAACAGCTCGAGGGTCTCGCTAAGCAAGCCCTCTTCGAGGCCACCGAGGTCGAACATGAAGAGATGCCGATCGAGCTCTAGTAGCTCCCGCCACGTGCCGATCCGGTCCAGAACTTCGGCCGGACTCCCGCAGATACCGGGCCCGGCTAACAGCTCGTCGAAGTCGAAGGCCGGCCACATGCTGTTGTCGCCCAACAAGCCGCCAACGAACTCCCAATAGTTCCGGTAGTAGGGCTCCCATGTCGCCCGCGCCTCTTGAGAGGTGCTCCCAACGTGAATATGAGAACACGCTCCCACCGATGCGTCGGCCCAATCGCTGCCGTTGGCTTCCCATCGTTCGCGGAACATCTCGGCCACCTTGACGAAGGCTTCAGGTCGGCCAAAGACGCTGGGGAGCATGATGCGACAGCCAAGATCGGCGGCCAGTTCGGCCGAACCTCTCGAACCGGCTCCGATCCATATCGGGAGCTGGTCAACCGGTCGCGGCCTGGTGGTGTGCTTACGCAACGGAGGCCGATAGTCGCCACTCCACGTGACCTCCTCCTCGTTCAACAACTGGTGGAGGAGCCGGACGTTCTCGGTGTAACGACCGCGAGCTGTTTCGACCTCGTGACCGAATCCCTCATAGGTGTGCACGAAGAGGTTGCCCCGGCCAAGAACCAGCTCGACCCGACCGCCGCTGAGAACGTCAACGGTGGCATAGTCCTCGGCCACCCGTACCGGGTCCAGGTTGGCGGCCAAGGTCACAGCGGTGCTGAGCTTGAGGCCGGTCGTTCGCTCGCCGATGGCGGCCAGGACCACCGGCGGTGCCGACAACTGGTAATCGCTGAAGTGGTGCTCGCCGAGATGGACCGAGGTGAAACCGACGGCTTCAGCCATGACCGCCTGCTCCACCAGCGAACGGTGGCGGGCAGCTTCGGTGTCGGTGACGCCGGTGTGTGGATTCGGCAGCAGATCGCCGAGGCTCATCAGCCCCAACTCGTAGCTCATCGTTCAGTCCCTAGCGGTCGTCGTGTGCGGTGGTTGTAGCGATGCCCTGGCGGTCGCCTTGGAGAAACCGTTGGCGAGCAGCGGAACCTTCACCCTCCAGGTTTAGCTGGAAGATGAACCCCTGCTCGTATCGCATGGCCGATTCGACATCGAACGGCTCGAGACCGTCGAGCGACGCTTTCAGCTTGCGGAGAAGTCCCGCTGGCTTGGCCGCAATGGTGGTGGCGATCTCCATGGCCCGCTCGCTCAGCCGTTCCGGCGTGACCACTTCGGTCAACCCGCCCAGTCGGTGAAGCTCCGCCGCTCCAATCGGCTCGGCGGTGAACATCAGGTAACGGAGGGTCTGGGGCGGGAGCATTCGGTAACCCTGGGCCGCGCCTCCGACGGTGCCGTTATCGACCTCGGTCCACTGGAACACAGCGTTGTCGGCCGCGATTGAGATGTCAGCACTGCCCACCAGCTCCAGCCCGACGCCGAGGCAGTAGTCGTGAACAGCCACGACGACCGGCACCGGACATTGGGAGATGGCTACACATGCCCGAGCCGACTCGACACACTGGCCGACGATGCCCTCGTGTCCCGGCAGGCCTTCCATCTCCTTCAGGTCACCGCCGGCGCTGAACCCACGACCCTCTGCCGAGATAACCACTACCCGATCGTCGCTGCTGAGGGAAGCAAGCATCTCGGTCAGTGCTGCGAGGTCGACGATGCTGGTGGCATTGACCGGTGGATTGGCGAGGCGGATCGCCACCACACCGGGGGAGTCCGCTGGTCGCTCAAGGGTGACTGTCACGAACGCGATGCTATATGTCCAGCTCGAAGGCGCTATCCCTGGGCTAGGGCGCCGCCTTGGCGCCAGCAGCGATAGGGGACCAGGTGCGGGGAATTCGAGTCTTGGATCTAAGCAGCGACGACACCGGAGCGTTCTGTGCTCGCATGCTGGCGACGGCCGGATCGGAGGTGGCAGTCGTCGAACCCGAAACCGGCCACCCCCTGCGGAACGATCAGCCGTTGCTCGCCGACGGAAGCTCTGTTGCCTGGGAGTATCTGCAAGCCAACAAGACGCTGCTGGCCGCCTCAGCGGACCTCAACGAGGTGGAGTTGGCGGCGGGTTACGACGTCGTCGTGTTCTCTGACGAGATACCGGCCGCTGACCTGGTCGATCGGGTCGAGGCACTACGCCAAGCACACCCACGGCTGGTGGTCGTCGCCATTACCGGCTTTGGTCTGAGCGGTTCCCGCGCCGACTGGAGGGCTGGGCCGCTCGAACATTGGGCGGCCGGGGGCATGATGAGCCTCAACGGTGAGCGAGACCGTGAACCGCTACCGGGCGGTGGCCGTTGGGCCACCCGTCTGGTCGGTGCCATCGCCGCCATCGGAGCCCAGGCCGCGGTGATCAACGCTGCCACAACAGGTCAGGGCGACCTTGTCGATGTCGACGCCATGCAGGCGTTGGCCTCGAGCCACCAGTGGTCGATCGTGCTCTACACCCACAACGGCGTTCTCAAGGAACGGTCAGGCAATCGCCACGGCGAAGCCCACCATCCGCTGTCGATCCATCCGTGCTCTGACGGCTGGGTGTGTCTTGCTGCCGTTGCCCGCCATCAGTGGGAAGGGCTGTGTATCGCGATGGACCAGGTCGAGCTGTTGGCCGACGAAGATCTCTACACCCCCGCCGTTCGATTCGATCGGGCCGATGAACTCGATGTGCTCATCGATGGGTGGACCTCTCAACGCACCATCGAGGAGGTCGTCACCACGCTTCAAGCTCAGCAGACACCCGCCGGTCCTGTTTCTTCGCTCCAGGACACGCTGGCCGATCCGCAGCTCGAGGCTCGTGAGTTCTGGGCTCGGCCTCTCTCCGATCGACCAGACGTGGTTATGCCAACGGTTCCGTTTCGGGTCCCAGGAGCCACACCGGCTTTTCGAGCCGCCCCCCGGGTCTCCGAAGAGAAGGTTCTCAAATCAACGCAGCCAGGGTTACCGGCGGCCGGAGTCAACGCTCGGCCGCTGTCGGGAGTCCGGGTCGTCGAGTTCTCGATTGCCTTCGCCGGGCCCCTGGTTGGAAGGTACCTGGCCGACCTCGGTGCTGACGTGGTGAAGGTCGAGCATCCGACGTCTCGGGGGCTGGCCATGCCTGATCCTGAGCAGATGGCTAGTGAGGCGTCGTCGTGGACTCGTGGCGAGCTGCCCGGTCCGCTGTCACGAAACGGCATCTTCCCCGACAACGATCCCGGTTCTGCCTGGTGGAATCGGATGGGGCTCTGGAACAAGATGAACCGCGGGAAGCGAAGCCTCTGCCTTGATGTGAAGGCCCCCGGCGGCCGAGAGGTGTTGGAACGACTGGTGGCGGAGTCGGACGTGGTGTTCAACAACTACAGCCCGAGGGGCGTGCGCTCGCTCGAGATCGACCACGAGACGCTACGGGCCATCAAGCCAGATGTGGTCACCCTCGACATGTCGGGATACGGAGCCACCGGTCCCGATGAGCACAAGGTGTCGTGGGGACCGATCCTTGATGCGTCGAGCGGGTTGGCCTCGACCACCGGCTATCGAGATTCTGGTCCCTACAAGCAGGGTCTGGCCCTTCCAGACGCATGCGGTGGCGTGCTTGGGACGGTGGCTCTGCTGGGCGCCCTGTGGCAACGCTGGGCCTCAGGAGAGCCGGTCCACGTCGACCTGTCTCAGCTCGAGACGTTCCTCACCCTTGGTGGCGACCAGGTACTGGAGGCATCCGAAACAGGAGGCGAGGCGGCTCGGATGGGGGCCCGGTCAAGGTTTGATGCGCCAACAGGTGTGTATCGATGTGCCGGTGAGGATGATTGGGCCGTGCTGTCGGTACGGGGCAATGAAGATTGGCGTCGTCTGGTCGGGGTTATTGGCGAACTCGATCAACCCGGCTGGGCTCGGGTCGTGGACCGCATCGACGACCACGACGCGATCGATGAAGTCATTAGCCGATGGACGACGCAGCGCTCGAAGCACGACGTTATGTCCGTTCTCCAGGCCGCCGGTGTGGCTTCGTCGGCGGTCATGACGAATGTCGATCTGTTCCATGACACCCATTTGGCCGAGCGGTCATTCTTCATTGAGCTCGATCAGCCGGACTGCGGCCCACAGCAGTTCCCCGGCTTTCCCATCAGCTTCGACGCAACACCGGTGAACCTTCAGCCGGCACCGGGACTGGGGGCTGACAAAGACGCCATCCTGACCGAGCTTGGATACGGCGAAAGCGAGATCGAAGAGCTGGCCGGCGCCAACGCGCTCTCCACCGCTCCTCCCGGCTGACAACCAGTGGGTACGACTGCTGCTCAACCTCACTCTCCAACATGCCGTAGACAATGATGTGTACAACTCAGGGCGAGTTCTTTCTGTTTTGTTGCTTGTCGCGTCCTTGGTCATGGGGGTCACGGCCTCGAACCCCAGACCAGCAGCCGCTTTGGCGACGACCTGGTCAGAGACGGCGACGTTGGGCGACGGTGTGTCCGGCCTTGACGTTGCCCGGCAGACAACGATCGAAGCCGAGGTGTGGGCCATCGAGTCGGTCGGCCCCTACATGCTTGTCGGCGGCGCCTTCCTCAACGTGCGTGACCGCAGCAGCTATCAGACCATTCCTCGCCCGTACCTTGCCGCCTTCGACCCCACGACAGGTGAGTACATTCCCTGGTTCACCACCCAGCCTGACGGTCCGGTCTACGACATCGTCGACCTTGGCGATGGCCGGGCCCTTCTAGCCGGGGAGTTCTCGGCTGTGAACGGCGTCCCTGCCACCGAGGGCATCGCCATCATCGATGTCGCTACCGGCAACGTTGACACCTCGTTCGCTGTTTCGCTCAACGGCCCAACCAAGCCGGTGGTGAGAGCCGTCGCCATCCACGACCAATGGTTGTACTTGACCGGCGTGTTCACCTGGGCCTCGGCTGGCGGCACCAGTGGATCGTTGGGCAGCGTGGCCCGTATCAACATGAACACTGGGGCACTTGACGCCGGATGGTCGCCAAGGCTCGAGGGCGGCGGCGGCTGGGGCATCGGTACCGCGTCCACGGGTCGTGTGTTTGTAGGCGGCTACTTCCTGTCGGTTGATGGTCTTCCCGATACCGAGACACTGGTGGCAGTGGATCCCAATTCCGGCGACGTGGTTACCAGTTGGAACAATGGCTTTCCGCACGACACATGCGCAGCTGCTTGGCGGTCCTCGTGCGGCGCAGTCAACGGTCTAGCGGTCCTCAACGACACCGTGTTTGCATCGGGGGCCAAACACTTCTGGGTTGCGATGGATGCCTCGGATGGCACGCTGCTCGCCGATCGACAGATCAGCAATGATGGCCAGGGTCTTGAGATCGTCAATGGCATGATCGCCGTCGGTTGTCACTGCTCACACTCCGTTTCAGACGAGTTCCCTGGCGTGACCGATCGCTACATTCGCATCATTGACCCGGTCAGCCTGACCGAGGTTGCCAGCCCTACCGTGAATTCCGAGGGTGCGGCTGGTGGATGGGCCGCTGACGCCGCACCCGACGGGTGTCTGTGGGTCGGCGGCAACTTCACGTCCACCGAAGTGAACGGCGTCAACCACCCGGCATGGAGCCTTCTGCGTTTCTGCCCTCCGGGAGGAGCCGGGACCAACCCGCCTCTACCTCGTCCGGCCAGTATCGATTCCACTCCACCGCCAACACCGACTGCGCCAGCCATCCAGGCCGTTCGCAGCGCTTCAGTGACGCTGGCATGGTCAACAGTCAGCGATGACTCGGGACAACAGATCTACGCCGTGTACCGAAACGGTGAGCTGGTCGGCCGGACTGGTGCGACGAGATTCGACGACCGGTTGCTGCCGTACGACACCGACTACTACTGGCAGATTGCGGCACTCGACATGAGCGGCAACGTCTCAGAGATGTCGGCCCGCTCGGCTCCAGTAGCCATCGGGCCACGAATCAATCTGGCTCCGTCGTCCACGGTCACCCAGGTGAGTGATTTCAGTGCCGATACCGGCGCCGAGAAGGCGGTGGACGGCAACGTTAACGGTGACCCGGCCGGATTGAGCGTCAGTCGGACAGGCTCGCTGCCAACAGGAAACACCGGTTGGTTCGGCATGGACCTGGGCTCGGCCCAACACGTCGACCGAATTGAACTACATCCCCGCACCGATGCGTCGTTTGCCGAGAGCAACAACCGTCCGCAGATATTCCAGAGCACTACTCCAATATCCGCGGTGACCCGAGCCGAGGCTGGAAACGCCAACCTGAGGGTATGGACCGGTGACCTCGCTGGCAGCAGTCCTCGGGTCATGACGGCCGAGCTCTCCAACGACATCCGCTACCTCCGAATGTTCCGGGGCAGCCGCATTTCCTTCGCCGAGCTCAGGGTCTATTCATCTGCCCCGCAGCCCACCCCAGCCCCGCAACCCGCTGATACCGCGAACCCCTCTAGTCCCACCTGGCTGATGACGACCAATTCAGGAGAGGTCACGGTGCTTCGGTGGGGTGGAGCATCAGACGACGTCGCTATAGCGGCCTATGACGTGTACCAGGGCGCCGAGCTGGTCTGGTCGACACCAGAACGATCAGCTCCGGTGGGACCGGCCGGTATGCCAGCGTCGGCGTTCACTGTGATTGCCCGGGACGGTGCCGGCAATCAAAGCAGCGCCACCCCCGAGGTGTACCAACCGGTTAACACCTGCACCGCGACCAGGACGGGGACAGCAGTGGATGTCACCTGGACAGGGGCCGCACCTGCCTCTCACTACGTCGTACGGCGCAGCGTCAACGGCGGGTCCTTCTTCTGGCGAGGTTTGGCCTCCGATGAAGATGTCCAATGGGTCGACACCGACCGTTCGGGCGAGCTCATCTACTCGGTCCAGGCCCGTTACGGAACGAAGTGGGCCGCGGTGACGACCTGCACGACCGAGGTTGGCGAGACTGAACCGCCTGTTCCTCAGATCACCAGGACGGAGAAGGCCAAAATCGTGATGCGGTGGAACAGCAACGGCGACCAGGTCGAGATCGAACGAAACGGTGAGATCGTCGCTACCGACTCCGATGGCTGGTTCACCGACAGCGGCTTGGACGAAGGTACCGAGTACCGATATCGGCTTCGCTTTACCGGTGGTGACGTGTGGTCGGAGGAAGCGGTCACGACAACGTTGGCCAGCCCGACACTCGAACCGCCAGTGTCATGTACTTGGTCCGATGACGGCCCGACCTTCGACGTGAGTTGGACCCTCGGCGACGACGCCACCAGCGCGGTGGTCGAACGGCAGATCAACGGCGGCACCTGGTGGTGGCGAGCCCGAGTAGATGCGCCGACGATGTCACTGAGCGACACCGCTCGAACAGGAGAGGTGTCGTACCGGGTGCGGGCCAAGTATCAGGACGGCACCAGCGAGCCGCTGGTTTGTAGCCTCTAATCGGGCATCAGAACACGGCCCTAACATGCGGACACCGGCAAAACGCGGAACACCGCCGACCAATGGCCGGCGGTGCTCCAGTTAACTACGTCTTAGTTAGATGGCTCGCACGTTCTGGGCTTCCTCGCCCTTGCGTCCGGGGGCCACGTCGAACTCGACGAGCTGGCCTTCGTCGAGGGACTTGTAGCCGTCTCCCGCGATGTTGGAGTAGTGAACGAACACGTCGTCCGCGCCTTCGCGTGAGATGAAGCCGAAGCCCTTTTCGCTGTTAAAAAACTTTACGGTGCCTTGCATAGGAATACCTTCGATACGAACACGCCATCGTGACGTGTTGCTCTAACCCTATGGCCATCGGGGCGCCGATCCTCGTATCACCTTCAGCCCACAATGCAAATCAGCCAAGAAGTAGCATTTCGATAGCCTCGGCCTGGCTGGCGGCCACGGCCGGATCGATGGCCCACATTGGTGGTTTCACACACATGGAGTCGGCCAATGACGAGATGCGTTCGATCTCGGCCCCTACCTGGTCAGGGGTGCCGCAGACGGCGAACGTTCGGGCTGCTTCAAGCGGTACGAGGTCGAGACATTGTTCCAACGGGAGGGAGCGCCGAGCCTCAACGAGAGCGTCGAACACTTGGCCAAAGCCATGGGCATCGAAATATGAGCGGTAGCTGGGAATGGAGGCATAGAACGCCATGTTTCCTCTCGCTCGACGGGCTGCAACCTCCGGGTCTGGGTCGACCGATGCGGTGAGCCAAAGTTGCACTTCCAGGTCGCCCAGGTCCCGCCCAGCTAGGTCGGCTCCGCGGCGGAAGGCTGGCAGCGCCCGGTCCTCGAGCCACCAACTCGACCAGATCGAATGGCCGATGAAGCCGTCGGCACATTCGCCCGCCAGCTCGCACAACCGCTCGCGGAGCGCGGCAATGCGAACAGGAACCCGCCGAACCTCCGGACCAAAGTTGGGATGTAGCCCTTCGAAGCAGAGTTGATAGTGCTCACCGTCGTAGTCGGGAATCGACCCGCCGCCGGCGCTGGCGGCATCGTTGACCAACCGCAGAATCTCAATCACTTCTCGCATCCGACCGATCGGCTGTTCGAAATCTTCGCCGAAGAACCCCTCGGTCCAGGTCTGCGGCGCTGTTCCGAGACCGAGTGTGAAACGGCCATTGCTCAGCTGATCGAGCTCGAGCGCAGCGCACGCAGTTTCGAAAGGCGAGCGGACAAATGCCATGGCAATGCCGGTTTCGAGTCCCAATGTTGTGGTGCTGGCTGCTGCTACCGCCATGCTGGCCCAGGGCGGGCCGTAGACCTGATTGCCGATCACACCGGCGTACCCGCGGTCTTCCAGCTGGCGAGCCCGTTCGCCGATGGTCGCGGCGTCGCCCCGACCAATGGGTGCCCAGAACTTCTTCATCAGTTGGCCGGATCGAACCAAGAAACGTGAGCGGACACGATCCGCCAACCTTCGTCGAACCGAATCCACGTTTGGCTCTGTCGACCTTCTCGCCCACTTTGGGTCCGAGTAAACAGTGTGTCGGCTGTGGCTGCGTCGGCTCCGTAGGTGGTGATGACGGTCTTCTCGAGGCTGCGGGCTTCGGCTGCTCGAGCCCGACGGACCGCAGCGATAGCGTCATGACCGTAGGAATTCTCTCCGAGCCCATAGCGAATGGTCAGTGGGTCGCGGCGGAAGAACCCGTCGAGGGCTTCGACATCGTTGCTCATGAGTGCCTGTTCGTAGGCTTCGAAGGCCGCGGTGACCTCTGCCAACGGGCCCGTTCGGTTGATGTCCATGTTGTTGTCCTGACGCTTGGAGTTCGTGTTTGGGCTAGCTAGGAGGACTGGCTGAGGGCGATGCCCCGCTGGTCGAGATCGGCGAGCACGCTGATGATTCTGGCCTCGTGGCCGGCCGGAGCGATGATTTGCACGCCGAGCGGAAGCGTTCCGTCTCCCGGCCAGGTGGGAGCAACCCCGATAGGAAGGCCGGTCGGAGTCAGTGGTTGCGTGAGCCAACCGAGTGCGGGGCGAGCTGGCAGGGTCTTGCCACCAACAACGACGGTCTCGGTGCCGATTTCTGGGGCGACGAAGGGAGTGGCGGGAGCAAGCAGAACATCGAAGTTGTCGAAGTTGGCCTCGAGCTCGGCGGCCCAAACACCACGGACCCGTTGGGCCCTGACATACCAGTCGGCGGGGAGCAGGGCAGCAGCAACCAGCCGATGGCGAACCACTGGGTCGAAACGGTGACGCTCATGACGAATCCGATCGAGGTGAAGCTCACCAGCCTCGGCATAGGTAATGACCGATGCCGCAGCATGGGCTGCCCCGGCTCGCTCCATCTTCAGAGGAGGTGCAGTCACTCCCAGCGCAGCCGCTACGAGCTCTAAAGCCTCGAGCGCATCCGGGCCGGCATTGTCGGCGAACCAGCCGCCGAGACATCCCACTCGCAACTGTTCGGTATCGACAGAAGCCGGTTCGCTGGTCGGCTCCCCGTCCGGACCAGCTCCCTGTAACGCTGCATAGCCAGCGGCGAGATCGGATGCCGAACGGGTGAAGAGTCCGACGTGATCGAGGCTGTCGGAGAACAGCTGCACCCCTCGCCGGCTGATGCGGCCGTAGGTCGGTTTGAGCCCGAACAGTCCACAAAGTGATGCCGGAACCCGTACCGAGCCGTTTGTGTCGGTGCCTAACGCCAGTGGAACAAGACCTCCGGCAACGGCTGCTGCCGAACCGCCCGACGAGCCACCGGGCGTCCGAGTGGTGTCGTGAGGATTCCGTGCCGGGCCAACGTGGGTGTTCTCGGTGGTGAAACCGAAGGCAAACTCGTCCATGGTCAGCGCTCCCAGCGGCACCGCGTCGGCTGCCACCAGGGCGGCAACTGCGGCGGCGTCGTTTGCCGCTGGACTTCGATCGGTGAGCACTTCGGAGCCGGCTCGGGTCACTACGCCGCGTAGGTCAAAGAGGTCCTTCACCGCGAAAGGCACACCAGCAAGCGGTCCAACGTCTAGCCCAGCCTCGACCCGGCGATCGACATCGGCTGCGGTGGCACGGGCTCGATCAGCAGTGACGGTGGTGAAGGCGTTCAGTTGTTGATGGGACGATTCAATCCGTTGCAGCGCGGCTTCGGTGACCTCGGTAGCCGAGACCGATCGGGCCGTGACGGCGCCACGAATCTCCTCGATCGACGCACCGGCCGACAGTGATGGATGGCCGCTCATCGTGCCTCTGCCTCTGCCTCTGCGTCTGGGCGTGCGCCGGCCCGGAATCGGGGCGCGGGGGTGATGTCGTCGTCATCGATGCGGTCGAGCTGCTCGACGAGCGACGCCACCCTGGCCACCTGCTCGGTCACCGGCTCGATCTCGTCCTCCTCGAGGTGGATGCCCAACAACTTGGCGGTGAGAACGGTGTAGGCACGGAAATCTTCGGTGGGGTGGTCGGGCATGAGGTCGACCGTAGCCCGGAGTGAAAGCACCATCTGAGCCCGGCGTCAGCCGAGGAGGCCAGGCGTTGACAGCTTTCGGTCGGTCGGGTCAGTGTGGGTTCTAGCTGAGACCAACGTTCCAGGAGCGTCGTATGGAGATCCAAGTCGATACCCGAGGTGCGGCAACGTCCGGGCCCTTCTTCGAGGACGCCGAGGGCTTCAATATGCCGCTCGCTCCCGACAGCGCCAATCGTCGGATTCCTCTCGGGGACTTCCCGACCGGGCCCGAGGTAGGCAGCATCCTGCCCAACATCGTGGCCACCGATCAGGCCGGCAACACGGTGGACCTTCACGCCGACAGAGCGGGGCAGCCGGCGGTGGTGGTGTTCTACCGGTCGGCGGTGTGGTGACCTCCTTGTCGCACCCAGCTGGTCGAGCTGGAAAAAGCAATGGCCTCCTACCGGGAGTCAGGCGTGCGGCTCTACGCCATCAGCTATGACGAGGCCGATGCGTTGGCCGATTACGCGGCCGCCCACCAAGCAACGTTCACACTGCTGTCTGATCCTGACAGTGAAGTGATCGAGTCGTTCGGCATTCTGAACACGTTGATTCCGCCCGACGAGCATCCCTGGTACGGCATACCGTTTCCCGGCGCCTACGCCATCGACGGCGACGGCATGGTGGTTGCCAAGTTCTTCGAACACAACTTTGCGGTGCGGGCCGGGCCGGAACAGATGCTGGCCGCCGCGTTGGGTCAGGACTTCGACGTCCCGGCCAGTGCCGAACCCGTCCAGAAGGTCACCGTCGAGGTCGCCATGGATGGGGAGTATCTCCCCATGGGGGTCACCCGTCATCTGATCGCTACCTTCCGGGTTCCAGCCGGCCAACATCTGTACGGGGCTCCGGTTCCCGACGGCTTGATTGCGGCTTCTATTGAGTTAGATGACATCGACGGCGTCCTGTCGTACGAGCCGTTGGCGCCGCCCACGTCGGAGCTCACACTTTCTGGCTCTGGCGAAACGCTTCAGGTGTACGACGGTGATGTCGTACTGCGCCTCCCTGTGACACAAAACGCCCGGGCCATGGTCAAAGACGACGAAGGTCGCCATGTGATCATCAGCGGTCGTGTCCGCTGGCAGGCATGTAACGACGTCGAGTGCTTCCTTCCCGAGTCGGTGCCGTTCAGTTTCCGTGCCGACGCCGGGTTCCCCGTCTTGGGGGATATGGGCCCGGGGGAGGGTCGCGTGCCGGCTATGAACGGAGCCGCTCATTTCCAGAAGATGATCGATCGCCGGACGGAGCAGTAAATGGCCGGCTTCTTCGTTCTGCACACCAGGTGGCACACCCTGGACCGGCTGCGCGAGTACCAGGCCGGTGCCCAGTCCTCGCTAGCCGAACACGGTGCCAAGTCGTTGGTCTACGACGTTCAGCCCGAGGTGGTCGAGGGCTCATCCGAGCTGGCAGCCACCGTCATCCTCGAGTTCGCCGATCTGGCGACGGCCAAAGCGTGGTACAACTCGCCCGGCTACCAGGAGGTTCTGCCGATTCGTCTCGAATCGTCGGACGGAATTGGTCGTTTTGTGAGCAACGACCCGAGCTAGAAGGAGTGCAAGCCATGGATCCGATTTGTGACGACCTCGAAGCAGAAACCGCGGCGCTGACTTCGGTCGTCGGTGCGTTGACCGAAGAGCAATGGCGGGCGCCCACCGTCGCCGAGGGGTGGGACAGCCATGAAACGGTCCTGCATCTCGGAGCTGCCGACTGGCTGGCCCATCTCACCCTCACCGATCCGGCCACGTTTGCCACGGTCCAAGCTCGGATGTCATCAGGCGAGGCTTCGCTCAACGAATTGGGTGGAAACGACGTCAAGGAGCTGTCGGGCTCGGAGCTGTGGCAGTGGTTCCTCAAGGGTCGGACGGCCATGGTCGACGCACTGCGCCAGCTCGGTCCGAAAGACCGCCTGGCCTGGATCGGCCCTGAGATCGGTGCCCGCTCGATGGCGACCGGTCGGCTGATGGAAACCTGGACCCACTCGCACGATCTGGCTGATACGTTCGGCGTCGACTATCCCCAAACCGATCGATTGCGGAACATCGCCCACCTTGGCGCAGTGACCAGGGATTTCAGCTATGTGAATCAAGGGCTAACCCCACCGTCAGACCCGGTTCGCTTGGAGCTCACCGGTCCGAGCGGCGACGTCTGGGCATGGGGGCCCGAGGACGCAGCCAACCGAGTGACGGCAACGGCGTACGAGTTCTGCGTGGTGCTCACCCGTCGCAAACCGCTGGCCGACTCCGCTGTCCACACCGAGGGCCCGCTGGCCAGCGAGTGGATGGAGATCGCTCAACCGTGGATCGAACCGCCGCGGATCAGCGATGTCGCCTAGGTCCTACGACTATGTAATCGTCGGCGGTGGCTCGGCGGGCTGCGTGCTTGCCGCAAGATTGACCGAACAGGTCAACACCACCGTGTTGCTTCTGGAAGCAGGACCTGACTGGCGTGCGGTCGATGCCGCAGTCGAGTTCCGCTCCCTCAATCCGAGCCGAGTGATCGGCGCCGAGAAGTTCGACCAGTTCCAATGGCCGACGCTCACCGCCCAGCGGGTCGAGGGCCAGCGTCAGCGATTGTTCTGGAGGGGTCGCGGCCTTGGTGGGAGTAGTTCCATCAACGGCATCATTGCCATCCGGCCAGTGCCCGACGACTGGGACCGTTGGCGCCAACCTGGTTGGAGTCACGACGAGGTTCTCCCCGCTCTGTGTCGTCTGGAAACCGATATCGACTTCGGAACTGAACCGTTCCACGGGTCCGATGGCCCGGTACCGGTGTTTCGAATGCCCAAGGAGCAATGGGGTCCCATCGACAACGCACTATGGGATGCGGCGGTAGATCTCGGGTATGGCACGTGCGAGGACCACAACGCACCAACGGGCACCGGGGTGTCGCCCTATGCCATCAACGGCGACCCGGTTACCCACGAACGAGTCACCACCAACGATGCCTACCTCGAGCCCATTCGTGATCGACCAAACCTGACGATCGTCGGCGAGGCGTTGGTCGACCGGGTCGTCTTCGACGATTCGAATAGGGCGGTCGGGATATCGGTCCGAATTGAAGATGAATGGCAAACCATTGACGCCGGCGAAGTGTTGTTGGCGGCCGGCGCCGTCCACTCACCGGCCATTCTCCTGCGATCTGGCATCGGGCCCGATACCGGCCTGCCGGTGGGCGAGGGCCTTCAGGACCACGCCAACGCCGTCCTCTTCCTGGACTACGAGCCTGGCATGGAGCCGGCCACCATCGACGACCGCCACACGAACTGCTGTGTTCGGTATGGGTCGAGGCTGGCCGATGCCGGCTCCAACGACATGATCATCGTGTCCATGAACCACTC
The DNA here is from genome assembly GCA_937930655.1 of uncultured Acidimicrobiales bacterium. Classification (GTDB taxonomy): domain Bacteria; phylum Actinomycetota; class Acidimicrobiia; order Acidimicrobiales; family SZUA-35; genus JAHECQ01. The sequence continues at coordinate 17,576 of CALHBU010000143.1, forward strand.
GCCCCGTACCGACGATCGGGGGTTGCTGGTTGGCTGGTTGAACCAGTGTTTCTCCCGGGGTTCGCTGCGACTGGCATCGGACAACCCCGAAGACCATCCGGTCATCGAGGAGAACATGCTTTCAGACCACGGTGACCTGGTGCGTCTACGTGATGGCGTTCGGCGGATGCTCGACTTGGTCAACCAGCAGTCGTTCGATCAGACGGTCTCCCAGGTGAGTCTGGACATGCGAGGCACCCCGGCTGACTCGTTGGTCAGCGACGCCGACATCGACGCCTGGCTACGACGTTCCTCGGCCGATGCACAACACATTTGTGGCACGGCTGCCATGGGCCAGGTGGTCGACGCCGATTGCCGGGTTCTCGGATACGAGGGATTGCGAGTGATCGACGCATCGGTCATCCCGGAGGTTCCTCGGGCCAACACCCACCTGATGGTATTGGCCGTTGCCGAGGTCATGGCCAGCCGAATCGGTCAATGACCAACGCCGATGTCAGGGTGATCGAGTATCGCGGCGTCGATTGTCCAGCCATCGCCGAGCTCGAGCGTGCGGCTGACGCCGAAGGCCACCGTTTCGTAGCCCGAACAAGGCACGAGTGGCTGGACGGCACCAATCGGTTCGATGGAGTTGGCGAGACATTCTTCGTCGCACTGGCCGGTAACCGAGTAGTGGCGATGTGCGGAGTGAACATCGATCCGTACGTGAACTCCACAAGGGTCGGACGACTCCGTCACATGTACACCCACCCCGACTATCGCCGGCAGGGTGTGGCCGAGGCACTGGTCAGAACGTGCATGCGGCACGGATCACGGTCGTTCGAAAAAGTACGTTTGCGGACAGACAATCCAGCGGCCGACGCCCTCTATCAGTCGCTGGGATTCGAACAAGTCGACGAGGCCGACGCAACCCACACCTGGCGCCCAGACAAGTCGTCGGCAGTAGTTCCGGGTTGTCGGTAGAAACAGAAGTTAGCGATCAGATCCCGGGCTCTACGGCCCGAACAGCACCAATGCCAGAATGTGCAGAATTGTTCCTCCGAGCACAATGGTGGCGGCCACTGCCCAGTTCGGGCGGGCCCACAACACGTTCTCGGCCGTACCGAATGTCTCTAGCCACGGGTCGGTGGCGGCTCGACGGAAGCCCGATCTCCTTAGCGCATCAACCACAAGACCAAAGCCGGCAACCGCCGGGAGCGCTACCACCCAATGAGGACGACGTACGGGATCGACGGCCACTCGAGTTCGGAACCGGATACTGCGGCGTAGGCCGGCACAACGAGCTGGGCCACAACGTGCAGAAGGAGTGGTCGGAAACGTTGATGACGGTAAGAGGGTCCGAACACATAGGCCAGATCTTCAATCTGACCGGCGGTCTCCGTCCGGGAGTTCAGCATCTCTCTCCAACCGGAAAGAGCAAAGCCGGGTATCGACGAGGCCAACAAATTCGATCCACCAAGCGAAGCAGCGGCCATGAACAACGCAGCCAGCGGGGCGATCGGCTCGAAGCCCCGGTCCCAGAACTGGACCCCAACCAGAGCCGGAAGAAGGACGGCGGCGAGAAACCAAACGACGAGCAGTCCGGCGCTGGCCAGCAGGATAAGGACGGCCGTGAACGGGATTGCCACCGTCGAACTCAGCGAATGTCCGGCCGTGTACCGCTTTGCCCGCTCCACCGACCGGGCTCGCTTGTCCAAGAAGCGCACCAGCTCGTGGAAGCGAAGGGCACGGAGCGTCACCAGGCTGGGTCCTGCTCGACCGGAACCACCGAACCTGTTTTCAATGTCGTAGGCGGCATCGGCTGCCTGCTGTCCGATGGGTCCGGTCAGACGCTCGCTCCTCGTCCGCCACAGCCGACTGAAGTCCAGCTCGACACGTTCACCTTGAACGGTCTGGATCGCTAGGCCGTAGCGCTTGAGCTTCACGTCCAGCGAAGATGCGGGCGCAGACCACTCCGGGCGGTCGTCCCTCCTAATGGTGAGGACCTGCTGCTTGAACACGACTAACGCTGGCCGAGGGTCATTGTCACCAACGGTTGCCAGGCAGGCGGCCGTTCTCTCGGGTAGGTGTGATTCGGGGAGTTCTCGACGGGGACTCACGCGCCAACAAGTTAGTCATCTGATGCGGCTCGAAGGTTCAATCTCTCTCTTGGTAGCCCGGTAGGGCCACTACTATCCGGTTCGATGATCGAAACAAAGATTGCAGTCGTTGGGGCCGGGACAATGGGTGCGGGAATTGCCCAGATGGCGGCCGAAGCTGGCCACTTCGTGACGCTTATTGACACCACCCAGGAGGCAGCCGACCGAGGCATCGCCTCCATCCAGACCTTCCTGGATCGCGGCGTTGAGAGAAATAAGATGACCGCCGACCAGCGGGACGACGTTCTGGCCAGGTTGGAGACGAGCACCGATGTTGTCGGCGGTGTGGCTGGGGCCGAGATGGTGGTCGAGGCGGTCTTCGAGAGCCTGTCGTTGAAACACGAAGTCTTCGCCACGCTCGATCAGTGCTGTCCGCCGAATGTGATTCTGGCTAGCAACACCTCGACCTTGCCCATCACCGACATAGCGTCGGCAGTCGAACATCCCGAGAGAGTGATCGGCACCCACTACTTCAGCCCGGTCCCGCTGATGCGACTGGTGGAGGTGGTGCGAGGGGAGCACACCAGCGACGAGGTGGCGCAGCGCACGATGACGTTATGTGAGGGGTTTGGGAAGTCTCCGATCCTCATCAAGGATGTACCGGGCTTCATCGTGAACCGCTTTCTCTGCCTGCTCTACGCCGAAGCAGCCAACATGATCGAAAGCGGCGTTGCCACCGCCCAGGACATCGATACCGCTATGAAACTCGGATGTAACTGGCCGATGGGTGTCACCGAGATCATCGACCTGGCCGGCGTCGATGTGACCCTCCTGGCCCTGGAGGCAATGCACGAGATGACAGGGGAGGAGCGATACAAGCCGTCTCCATTGCTGAAGCGGATGGTTGCCGACGACCACCTAGGGCGGAAGTCGGGCCAGGGGTTCTACGACCATCGCTAGTTAGTAAGAGAGTGGGTCGTTCTCAGTGATCAGTTTGGTCACCCGAGCCTCGTCGACCCTTCGGACGGTGTTGTTTTCCATGTAGCAATGGTCGGCGCCTCCGACGGAAGGAACGATCCGGTGTTTCCCTCATTGGCGGCTGGGGTCTCTACTGTTGGGTCATGAGCGATCTCCGGGGGTTCAGTCACATAGCGGTCGGTGTGTCGGACATGGATCATGCGCTGGTCTTCTGGCGTGATGTCATGGCGATGGGGGTCGACCTCGACACCATCGAGGAGGTTCCCGGTCCACGAGGCGCACCCCGACGGCGGCGGGGTGTCTACCTCCGGTGGGAACAAGGCGACGACGCCACCTTTGTCGTGCTCGATCAGCAGCTCAGCATCGAGCCGTTTGGTCTCCCGGCCAAGCTTTTTCAGACAGGAGTGCACCATGTTTCTTTTTGGGTCGACGATGTCGAACCGTTCCTTCAACGGGCTCAGGAACGAGGCTTTTCGGCCGGCGAACCGACGGTGTCAGACACCGTGGCCTACGGCGAACCCTCGGGGCGTCAGGTGAAGACAGCGTTCGTACGTGACGGCGATGGCAACTGGGTTCAGCTCGATCAGCGGCTGTAACCGACACCAACGCCCGAGCAAACGCACCCACACCGTCAACCGTCAGACTCGGAGTCATCAGCCACTGCGGAATCGGTACGAACCTCTACTACCTGGATGGTTACCGCCACTGCTTCGGCCAGCTCCTCGGCCAGAAAGTTGGCGACCTGGCCGGCATCAGGCGATGTCGTTGAGTCGGTGAGCACGATGTCGACACTCAACTCATCGGAGATGCGTTCAACCGAGACGCTGATGACTTCGGCGTCTCCTCTGGCCTCATCGACGAACCGGCCGACTGCCAGCTCGACGTCTTCGGTTGGGTCGCCTGGAGGCAGCACCTGAGTGCGCGTCACATGGAGGGGAAGAATCATGATGATCACCGCGAGAGCTGCCCATCGAATACCTCCGGCGATAAGGCCAGAACCCGATTGCCAACGGCGCCCCGGCACTAGCCCGCAGACCAAGAAGGTCACTGCGGCGCTCATTACGATGCCGATGACGTTGGCCAGGAAGAGAAGGAACGCACCAAAGGCAAGGCCGAACAGCTGCAGTTGCAGGCAAATGCCAACAACAGCAAGAGGTGGAACTAGGGCAACGGCCACGGCAACGCCGGTGAGAGCGTCGGCCGCGGCCCGCCGAATTTGGGCGTAAGCACCAGCCGCTCCGGCGGCTAGGGCGATGCCCAGATCGAGCAGATTGGGTGACGTGCGGGCCAGGATCTCTCCTGGCAACGGGTCGATGGTCGCGGGGAAGACAAACGAGGTGAGAGCGGCGAGGCCAACGGCGCCGGCAGCTCCCGCGAACGAGATCCCCAACTGGCGCACAACCCGGCCCGGCCAGCCCATGACCAAGGCAGCGGCTGCAGCCAAGACGGGCGACATGAGCGGAGCCACCAACATGGCGCCGATAACGACAGCTGTGGAGTCGGCCAACAACCCCATGACAGCGATGAGCACCGAGAGGGTCATCAAGGCCGCGAAACGCTTGGCGAACCGTTGGAAGCGAGGACCCTCATGGAAGAGTCCGTGGATTATCCGGTCGCGAGCATGGTCGTCGAGGTCGCCGAGTTCCCAACGTCCGAGCAATGCGACAATCCATTGGAATGGGCCGACCGCCAGCCGTCCTTGCCCTGCCAACTCCGGGCCGGTCCCGTCCGGCCCGAGCTCGTGTGCGACGTCGTCTTCTTCCAGTTCTTCCAGAACGGTCCCCATGTTGTGTCCTTCGGTAGGCGAGACACCGCGTGTCTGTGGCGGCGTCGAGGCCAACGATGACACACATCTGTAACAAATGTCATGGATTCGACATATTTCCGGGAGCCCTAGGTCAAGGCGGGTAGGACGTCCTCGACCAATCGGCGAAACTGTCCCTGCTGGTCGAACGAGGTGAGCCGCAGAGTGATCTCGGTTGCGCCCTGGTCGATGATGTCCTGTAGATGGGCAATGCACTGGTCGGGGGTACCGGCCGCAGTCCATGACTCGACCATGGGGGGCGTGAAGACCGGGCCGTAGTAGGCGTCGAGGAACTGCTGGGACTCTTCCCGGCTGGACTCGGGATCAGAGCCGATGTTGATGTTGTGGTAGGCCATGATCGGGAACCCCTCGACATCGCGACCGGCCTCGGGCAGGTAGGTGGCCACGTCGGTTCGCATGGCAGCGAGTACCCCGGGGGACATCACACAGGTCTGGAAGCCATCGGCAATCTCGGCCACCCGACGCAGCGAGCGCTCCCAGTACTTGCCCGGTGCAGGGTTGGCGGCAATCCATATGGGGCATGGATCCTGCACCGGCGTTGGTTCGATAGTCAGACCATCGTATGACACGAACTTGCCCTGGTAGGTCAGTTCTTCGCCAGCCCACAGTCGACGGCAGATATCCATATTCTCGACCATGCGAAGGGGACGATCGATGTCGGCCACACCACCGAAGTTGCGGCCCTCGTGGCGACTGGCCCCCTTGGCCGAGACGATGCCGGTACAGGCGGCCAACACCATGCGTCCCTCGGAGATCTGATCGAGGGTGGCCCACTGGTAGGCGAAGGTAGCGGGGTCTCGCACGGGGAAGGACGCCATGCATCCGACACCGAGCCGGAGTTCGGTGGTCATGCCGGCCAACGCGCCGAGCATGGTGAGCGACTCGGGGCGAGGCTTGGCGGTAAGGCTGTCGCCAACCCAGACTGACTCGAAGAGTCCGGTGGCCTCGGCCTGTGGCGCCAGTTGAAGAAGCTCGGGGAGCGATGCGACGCCAATGAAGGCCCCTCGCTGCGGGATGGTCAAGCCGAATGAGGTCTTGCCGGTAGTTGCCATCCGGTTAGCTTCGCGCACCTAGGGCCCCTGAACCCCGGGGGTGGGCGAGCTCACTCGATCGAGGTGTCGGCCCGTCGCCCCCATTCGTTCCACGAAAGGTCGTAGTTGGCAACGTCGGGGAAGCCCAGCAGCTCGGAAAGCACAAACCAGGAATGGCCGGCTCTCATGCCGACCGCACAGTAGGTGATCACCGACGAGTCCGAGGAGAGGCCGGCCGCCTGGTAGACCGCCGCCAGCTCATCGGCTGGGAGGAACGTGCCGTCCGGTGCCAGGGCAGCCTCGTAGTAGAGGTGTGTAGCCCCGGGGATGTGGCCCGAACGCTCTGTGCCAGTTGCCGGCTCGAGCATGAAGAGCTCGCCCTGGAACTCTTCGACAGTGCGGACGTCGAGCAACACACAGGCATCGGAACCCACCGCCGAGGCGACGTCGTCAAGGCTTGCCCGATACCTGGTTTCGAACTCTCCTGGCCGGTAAGTGGTCGGGGTTGGCTTCGGTACGTCGGCGGTCATTGGCCGGCTATTGGCCGCCCACTTACGGTTTCCTCCGTCGAGCACCCGCACATCGTCGTGGCCGATGGACGTGAGATACCAGTACAGCCACGGCGCCATTCCAAGGTGTTCGCTGGTGGCGACGATGGTGGTGCGGTTGGTGATTCCGGCCGACCCCAGAAGCGACGCCGCATGTGCAGTGTCGAAGTTGGTCGAGAAGTCGTTGTGCAGCAGCGTGCCGATTGCCTGCCAAAAGACGGCTCCTGGTATGTGAGCTTGCTGATAGGGAGACGGATCGAGATGAACGTCGACCACCACGACATCGGGGTCGTCGAGATGGTCTGCCAGCCAGTCGGTACTGACCAGCGCATCAGGGTTTGCGTACGTCATCTTCGTGCTCCGTTCTGGGCAAGAGCTGCTGGCCCGATCCGTTTGCTTGCCGACGGTAGGTCAAGGCGGCGGTCGCTGGTCAACGCGATCGTCAACAGAACTACGCTCGGCCGCTATGCGCCTAGGACTCAATGCAACCGGCCTCGTGATGAAAGGTTCGGTCGAAGCCTTTGTCGACCATGCCCAGGCGGCGGAAGCCGATGGCTTCGACAGCTACTGGGTCGCCGAACACCCGACGGGAGGACTCGATGCGCTCACCGTGCTCGCCATCGTTGGCCAATCGGTGAAGTCGATGGAGCTGGGTACAGCCGTCATCCCCACCTACCCTCGCCACCCGATGGTTCTGGCCGGTCAGGCGTTGACGACGCAGTCGGTGATGGCCGGGCGGCTCACCCTTGGCATCGGCTTGTCCCATCAGCCGATGATGGCCGAGCTCGGGATGCAGGAGGACAAGCAGATCCGCCACCTCAGGGACTACCTCTCCATCCTGATGCCGCTTATCGAGGAAGGAACCGTGGAGTACGACGGTGAATCGTTGTCTTGCCGAGCCACCGTCTTCCGCCCTGCTGAGCGGCCGCCGCAAGTCCTGATGGCCGCCCTCGGCCCTCAGACGCTCCGGGTTGCCGGCACTCGCACTGCGGGAACCAGCCTGGCGTGGGTCGGACCAAAGACCATCCGAGACCACATTGTGCCGACCCTCAATCAGGCGGCAGCGGACGCCGGTCGGGAAGCGCCCAGGGTTCTTGCCACCCTTCCCGTGTGCGTCACGGACGATCCTGAGGGCGTGCGGGCTCGGATCACCGCGACAGCTGCGATGTACACAGAGCTGCCGTCGTATCAAGCAATGTTCGAGCGGGAAGGGGTGTCGGAACCCGGCGCTCTGGGGCTGGTTGGATCGGAGTCTCAGGTCGAGGACATGCTCGGCGGTTTGGCCGAGGCCGGAGTCACCGACTTCGCCGCTTCAGAGTTCACACCCTCGCCCGATGAACGCCAACGAACCAGAACGCTCTTGAAGGAGCTGGCCCTGTAACGCTGGACCGACTCCTTAGCGCCGCTGCTCTCTGATCAACCGGCCGACTCGGGCGTTGTCGGGGTAGGCGAACTTGGACTGGCTAAGGCCGAGCTCGAGCAGCATCTCGGTGTGTTTCAGAGCGACCAGGCCTGGGTCGAGCACCGGTAGTCCCAGCTCTTCGGAAACAGTTGCCGCCAATCCTGTTGTGGCTCCACAGCCGAGCACGATGGCCTGGGCTCCGTGCTCGTCCCGAGCGGTTCGAGCGGCGACCGTTGTGAGTTCGGTTGCCTTTTCGGGGGAGCGGAAGAACTCGGCGACGGTGACCTCCAAGGTAGGAATGGCCACCACCCGATCGAGAACGCCGGCCAATTTCGCTCGGTCCCAAGCGTGCTTGCCTAAGTGGCCGGCCGCCATGACGATGGCGAACTTGTCGGCCAACGTTGCGGCAAGATAGAGCGTTGTCTTGGCCGGGCCGACCACCGGAATGTCCACCAGTTCGCGGGCGGCATCGAGACCGTTGTCGAGAAACGCCGACCCCATCACGGCGTCAAACCCGGCGTCAGCGAGTTCGACCACCTTCTCTGACACTGCGACTTCGGTGCGGTGGAGCTCGTAGGTCGACTCGACGTAGGGCACACCGCTGTCGGCGCTGAACACTTCGATGTCGATGCCAGGCCTTGCCGCTGACTGAAGCTGGGCCTGTCGACGCTCGGCGTCGGCCGGGGTATAGCTGCCAATGCCGGTAACTACAGCGAGCCTCATCCGGTTGCGGTTCCCGCGCTCGACAGCACCGCGACCATCTTGTCGTCGATGAGGTCATGGTCGATCTGATAACTCAGACCAGAACCTTCGGGGGCTCGGACCATCCCGTGTTCGTCAACCTCGATGTCGTCCACCAGGCCGTACTTCTGGGCTCCATCGGGGAGCAGGACCTCGAAGAACGTTGTGTTGGGTATGGCGAGAAGCAGTTGCAGGTTGGCCACGTTGTTCAGCGAGTTGCCGCCGTGATGGATCTCGTAGTTCATGCGAAATGCCTCGGCCAGGTGAGCCGTCTTGAGCATCTGGGTGATGCCGCCTTTGGCCGCGACGTCGCCCCGCAACATGTCGGTGGCCCCAGAGGTGATCCACGGCTGATAGTCCTGGAGCGTCTCGGGGCCGTACTCGGTGGCGAGAATCGGAATATCGAGCTTGTTCCGGAGTTTGACGTAGCCGTTCATGTCGTCGTCGGCCAACGGGTCCTCGTACCAGTGGAAACCCAGTTCCTCGATGGCCCGTCCAACCCGAACAGCGTCCTCGTAGCCGTAGCTCCAGGTGGAGTCGAGCATGAGCTTGAAGTCGTCTCCAACAGCCGAGCGGACCGCGGCACAGACGTCGATGTCGTCGTCGGGCCGCCGGGGTGGGTGGATCTTGTAGGCCGCCCAGCCTCGATCACGAAACGACACCGCCTCGGCCGCATAGGCCTCTGGACTGTCCAGAACAGCCGAGCTCGCGTAGGCAGCGACCGAGTGGCGATAGGTGCCGATCAAACGATGAATGGGTAGGCCGGCCACCTTCCCAACCAGATCCCACAGCGCAACGTCGACGGCGCCGATGCTGCGAAGGGTGACGTGCCGTTTCCGCTCGAGCAGGGCCTGATGGAGTGCTTCCCGGTCGAGCGGATCGTGGCCGACGATCTGCGGGGCCAGTTTGTCGATCACCATCTGGGCATCGAGGGCGGCCGACCACGACGCCGATCCAAGAAAGGCGTGGCCAGCGATGTTCTCGTCGGTGTTGACCGTGACCAGCCCAAGTTGGCTGGAACCGGCGAACTGCCCGGTGTGCGCTGCGTAGGTAGTGGGTGGGATGTCATCCCAGGAAAACAGCGTCACCGTAACGTCGGTGATTCTCATAGTCGGTCCCTCCTTCGCCCGACTATTGATGATTGTGCCTCGTTGCCGCCCATGCCAAGTCAAGGCCTAGAGGGGTGCCAACGCACCTGTTTTGCCTTGGTGCACATCCATGGCGGTGAGCACCTCATCCAGACTCCGTCTGGCTCCGGACTGCAGATACTCCATGGCCTGCAACGAGTACTCATGGGCGTTCTCGCTGGATCCGGCGACACAGTCTTCGATCACCCGGCAGAAGTAATCGGACTGGTGGCCGTCGACGAAGGTGTAATGGACGCACACATCGGTGAGACCACCACAAAGCAGGAGCGTGTCGACCTTCAGGCCCTTCAGGAGGATCTCGAAGTCAGTACCGAAGAAGGCCGAATACCGGCGTTTCGGAACCAGGTAGTCGGAGGGAAGAAAACCTGTCTGTTCCACTGCGATAGCGGTGTTTGGGTTGTCCTCGACACAGTGAACGTCTTCGTCGCCATCGAGCTCCCGACCGAAATCGACGTGATCTGGACGGTGCACCTCTTGAATGAAGATGACCGGTATGTCGCATGCTCTGGCCTTGTCGATCGCTACCTTGGCCAATGCCATCCTGTCGGCGTAGTCGGCCATGTGATCGATGGCTCGGACGTTCTGGTGGACGAAGGTTCCCGCCTGAATGTCGATGACGATCAACGCCGGGTTTCCTTCGATGAGGGCCCGGGGCTCCTTGTTTGGATTTGCCATCAGGCCAGGCTAGGTGATGTCTCTTTCGCCTCGCCGTGGATGAGTGAGTAAGGATGGCATCATGACGGCACAGGACGTGGAGTTCGGTTGGTTCATTCCCACCTACGGCGACGGCAGCTCGGTCAACGGCCGGATTGAGGACATGGTGCCGCCTTCGAACGAATTGTTTGCTCGGGTGGCGAACGCGGCTGAGCAGGCCGGCTTCGAGTACGTGTTGGTCCCGGTGGCCACCGCGTGCTGGGAGGCCTGGATTTCGACCGCCATGCTGATTCCGCAGACCTCGAGCATCGACATGCTGGTGGCCGCCCGCCCCGGCGTGATCGCGCCGACGGTGATGGCCAAGATGATCTCCACCTTCGACCAACTCTCCGGCGGTCGGGTGCGGATCAACCTCATCGCCGGCGGCGGTGAGCTCGAGAGTCGAGCCGATGGGGTCTACCTCGACCACGACCAGCGCTACGAGTACATGGACGAGACCGTCACCCTCATGAAGAAGTGCTGGGCCGAAAAACGACCATTCGATTTCGAGGGACAGCATCTGAAAGTCGAGAACGCCGAGGTCCGGCCAAAGCCCTTCCAGGATCCGCACCCGCCCTTCTACATCGGCGGGGTGTCGCCGGCCGCGGTCGATGTCGGTACCCGCCATGCCGACGTCTACCTCTTTTGGAGCAACACCTACGAGCAGATAGCAGCTGACATTGCATCAGTGGCAGAGGTGGCTGAACAGCATGGCCGAGCTGACAAGCTGCGGTTTGGGCTTCGCAGTCATGTGTTGGTCAGAGAGACAGCAGAAGAAGCCCGTAGCGACGTTGTCAGGCTGGTGGCCGAAGCGGGGGAGAAGGCGAAGGAACGGCGGGCCACCACAATGGGTGCGCAATCTCAGGCCGATGGTCGCATGCGAGAGGTGGCTGCTGCTGCGGCCGAGAACGACTATTGGCTGAGCGACACCCTGTGGGCTGGCATCACCACCGTCCGGCATGGTGCCGGGGTCACCATCGTTGGGTCGGCCGAAGAGGTGCAGGAGACCATCCAGACCTATATCGATCTGGGCATCTCCAGCTTCTGTCTGTCCGGCTATCCCCACGATGATGAGGCCACTCGGTTTGGCGAGATGGTTATGCCCGCGTTCCGCTAGGCAAAGACGTACGGGTCCAGGGAATCCTGGGCCCTGGTACGGAACTTGTGCCAGTTGCCGCCGCCGTAATAGGCCAGGCTGCCCGGCTCGGCGTTGCCTTCTCCGTTGTAGTACGAGATGCAATCACGTAGGGGAGCAGTGGCGATATCGGCTGCCTTGCAATGCTCGGCATAGGTTTCCTCGGCATCTTCGGTGATGTCGACAACCTGGTGGCCGTTGTCCCGCATGGTCTTGAGCATCCACATGATGTAGTCGCCGTGGGTCTCGATGGCATCGGTGAAGTTGAAGCTTCCGCCTCCGCCCTGCGGACCCGAGACGATGAAGAGATTCGGGAAGCCGTTGCTGTGAAGGCCGAGGAAGGTCTTGGTGCCCTCGGTCTGCCACTTCTCGCTTAGGGTCTTGCCGCCTCGTCCCTTGATCATGTTGAAGGTGGCGGTGGCCATCCACTGAAAACCTGTGGCGTAGATGAGGACGTCGAGCGGGTACTCGGTTCCGTCATGGACGACACCCCGTTCGTTGATCTGGCTCACGCCCAGCGGCGCGGTGTCGACGAGCGTCACGTGTGGCTTGTTGAACGTCGGGAGGTACTCGTCGTGGAACGTCGGGCGCTTGCAGCCATAGGGGTAGTACGGCTTGAGAGCCTCGGCGGTCTTTGGATCGTCGATGATG
>CALHBU010000144.1 GCA_937930655.1 uncultured Acidimicrobiales bacterium
CGACCAGCATGGTGCGCCACTCGATCAGACCCCGATCGGGGTCCCAGTTCTCTTCCAGCCAGGTGCGAGCTTCGTCGGCTATCGCTTGTGGATCGGGTGTCTCAGCCATGGTTGGTAAACCTCACAGGCGCTTCTTTGTACGCCCCAACATGGAGGTCGGTGAGCCAGACTGGTTCTCCTGCCGGTTCGAGCCTTTGCAAAACGTCGCTGTGGGCCAGGGCCCGGAAGGCAGCTCGCAGTTCCCACTTAGCCAGGTTGGCGCCGAGACAGAAGTGGCCTCCGTGGCCAAATCCCAAGTGCTCGTTGGGTTCTCGGGAAATGTCGAATTCATACGGACGGTCGAACACCCGAGGGTCGCGGTTGGCGGCGCCGTACCACAGGCCGACATGGTCACCGGCCTTGATGGTCTGGCCATGGAGTTCGACATCGGCGGTGGCGGTCCGGGCGAATTGGATGACTGGAGTTGTCCATCGCACGACTTCGTCGACCGCAGGCTCGACGAATCGGTCGGGATCGTCGACCAGCCGGTCGATCTGATCAGGGTTGTCGAGGAAGGTGAGAATGCCCCGGCTGAGGGCGTTGCGTGTTGTCTCGTTGCCGGCCGCGATGAGCACCTTGAGGTAGCCGTGCAGTTCCTGATCGGTCAGCGGCCGACCCTCGACCTCGGCCTGTACCAACAGGGTGCTGAGATCGTCGCCCGGTTCGGCCCGTTTCCGTTCGATGAGCTCGGCGACGTAGTCGTGGTACTCGGCATGGAGCCGCTTGCGCATAGTCCGGCGGTCCTCGCCAGGCCTGGCGTGGCGCATCGATTCGAGATCGAACATGGCGTCGGTCCACTCGTGGATGTTCGACCAGTCGTCGCGGTCGAGTCCCATCATCGACGCAATGGTGATCAGTGGCAGTGCCACCGAGTAGTCGTGGACCAGGTCGAGTACCTCGCCGTTGCCCAGCCGCTCGGAGAATTCGGCGGTGAACCTCTCGGCGTTTGCCGCCATTTCGTCGGCCATCATGCGGCACCGGGCCGGGGTGAAGTGTCGAGCCGTAAGCATCCGCATCTCGGTGTGCTCGGGGGCATCGAGAAAGATGAAGTCTTCCGGTGTGTTCTCGTCCCAGTCGTACATCTCGAGCTTCTTGGCCCGGGCCTGGGCATAGCGGGCGTCAAGATCGAGATCCTTCAGCCGAAGCCGGCCCCCGGCATTGCTGAACGTCTTGGGATCGCCACCTACGGCCTTTACGTCGGCGTGGCGAGTGATGGTCCAAAAGGGGGCGATGTCTGGCCGGTCGTACCAGTAGCAGGGGGCTTCCTCCCGAAGGAGGTCCCACTCGGCCCAGGGATAGCCGTGCTCGACGTATTTCTCCATCGAATGAATGTCGAGATTGTCGAGGGTGAAGGGCTGGATTTCGGTGGCTGTCATGCTGGCCTCCTGCTCAGTCGAAGTCACCAGCTTGCCAGAACTGCCTGCGATGGGCAGATTTAGGGCTCCACTATCAGGGGGTTCCCATGGGTCAGCTCGATAATAAGGTCGCCATCGTTACCGGCGCAGCCTCCGGGATTGGAGCCGCCGGTGCCAAGCGGTTCGCAGCCGAAGGGGCTGCGGTCGTCGCTGTCGATATGCGGGGTCCGAAGGCCCAGGAGACCGCTACCTCCATTTCTGACGACGGGGGTCACGCCATTGCCATCGAGGCCGACGTGAGCGACCCGGCCGACGTCGAGCGCATGGTTTCCGAGACCGTGTCTCAGCTGGGTGCGCTCGATGTTCTCTTCAGCAACGCCGGGACGCTTCGACCCGGTACCGCTGTCGAACTCTCGGTTGAGGACTGGGACTTCGTCATGGGTGTCAACGTGCGCTCGGTCTTTCTCGGCGGGAAGTACGCAGTCCCGGCCATGCTCGAACGTGGCGGTGGCTCGATCATCAACACTGCGTCCATCTCTGGGCTCCACGGCGATGGCGGAGCCGTTGTCTACGCAGCCTCCAAGGCGGCGGTGATCAACCTGACACGGGCCATGGCTACCGACCATTCGCCCGACGGCATTCGGGTCAATGCCATCTGTCCCGGAACCATCGAGACTCCACCGGTCAAACGGATGGTCTCGGACCCGGCGATCATGAAGGTCAACCTGGATGCCCACAGCATCGGTCGGCTGGGTCAGCCGGAGGAGATCGCCAACGCCGCGCTGTGGTTGGCGTCCGACGAGTCGTCGTTTGTAACCGGCGAACATCTGGTGGTCGACGGTGGTCTGCGTTCCCGTTCACCGCTTGGTCGATTGGCCGACCCCCGGCCGGCCCACTTGCGATGATGTCTGGGGCAATCTCGGCCGAACCGGTCGGGCCGTTAGCCGGTCTACGGGTGGTCGATATGACCGACGATCTTGGTCGGTTCGGGACCAAGCTGCTGGCCGAAAGCGGTGCACAGGTTGTTCGCGCCGCAGGCCGGGGTGAGCGAGGCGCACCGATGGCCGAGCCCCAGCTTGACCGGCTTGGCGGTGTCCTTGACTGGTGGTTCGACGGGGGTAAGCACAAGGTCGATCTGGATCTCGACACGACAACCGGCCGTGACAACTATCGGGCGTTGTCGGCCCGGGCCGATGTGATCATCGAGACCGAGCGACCGGGCCGGTTAGCCGAGCTTGGTCTGGATCACGAAGACCTTGTCACGGCCAATCCCCGCCTCACCCAGATTTCACTGACGCCCTACGGCCGAACCGGCCCCTTAGCCCAATGGGAAAGCTCGGACCTGGTGGCTGGTGCCATGGGGGGAGTGCTGTCCCTCACCGGTATGCCGGACCAGCCGTTGAACTCGTGGGGCGGACAGAACCACAACTTCGGGGGCTTTGCCGCTGCCATCGCAGCACTGGCCGGAGTGCGCTCGAGCCGGCGCACCGGTCGCGGTCAGCTGGTCGACCTCTCACTGCACGAGGTCGTGACCGGATCCATCGAGAACCTCTTCTTTCAATACTTCTATGACGACGTACTGCCTCTCCCCAAGGTGGCGCAACGCCAAGGGTCGCTGCATTGGCTCGGCGCCTACCTCGTAGCGCCGGCCAAGACCGGTCACGTGATGATCACTCCGACGCCGCAGGCCGAGCAGCTGATCGACTGGATGGTTGAGGTCGGCATCGACTCGGCGAAGCCGTTCGTCGGACTGCCTGTCGAGGAGCTTCTGGACCGGATGCCAGAACTGATGAGCGCGGTGAAGGAACTGCTGCTGACCGATGACGCCGGCGCCATGTTCGCCGAGGGCCAGGCTCGCCATATCGCGTTCGGCGAAGTGCAGACGGTGGCGCAGGCCGCTGACAATCCGCAGTACGAGTTCCGCCAGCTCTACGACAAGAGCCACCCCGCTGGCAACGAAGCGGCTGGCCCGTCGGTCAAACTCCCGGCCCGGCTCGTCCGCTACCAGGGCACGCCGGTCGGAAAGCCACAGCCGCCGGTTGTCGAGCCGGAGGACGTGGCGGACATCGTCGGCCAGTGGCCGGAGCGGCCAGCGGAGCCGGTGGTGGGATCGGTAGGAGAACGGCCATTGGAGGGACTACGGGTCATCGATCTCAGCTGGG
>CALHBU010000145.1 GCA_937930655.1 uncultured Acidimicrobiales bacterium
TCAAGGTGAATGACGAGGCTTCTGATCCCCTGGCGTTGCCCCGCCTTACTCAGACTCCAGCCAAGCTGGTGTCCCCATATCGATCTCCGAACCCAAGCTCAGCGACATCGCCTGCTCGGATTCATTGAGTTCGAAAACAACCCGTTGCCCAGGCCGAAGCATGCGGAAGACCGAGCCAACGAGGGCATCAGGCGCAAGGTCGTACTCCGAGAGATCGGTATCGCGAAGGATCACGCCATCGCGGGTCTCGGGGTCGTATGCCTTGATTACGCCTTGCATCGAAGAAACAGCTCCACAGTTCGTCGCAGGAACGAGTAACACTCAGGGTAAGTCACATACGGCAACAAGAGAAGCCCCCTTGAGGAGTATCGCCCGGGGGGATACGGCCAATCGCCCTAGCGAATCAAGCGTGTTCGCTGCCGTTGCTCCGGCGCTACCGTGCCGACCATGCCTGATGGCGTCGCCCGAGAGCCTGAGATTGATCTCGTCGGCTCCCTCATTACCTACCGGGGCCTGCTGGCCGAGCACCAACGAGCTCTCAATGTGATGAACGTGTTTCCGGTGGCCGACAGCGACACGGGGACCAACATGCTCCGCACCGTCGACGCTGTCGTGGAGCTTCTCGATCCAACGATGGTCGGCAAAGAGCTTGTGGCTGCCGTCGGCCGGGGCGCACTCGAAGGTCGCGGAAACAGTGGTTTGCTGCTCGGTCAGTACCTGCGGGGCTTCACCTCGGGCCTGCTCGACGACAACCTGCGCTCTGCGTTCGGTCACGGTGCCGCGTTGGCCCGAAAGGCGGTGAGCTCTCCGGTCGAAGGCACCTTCTTGTCGGTCGCCGATGCTGCTGCCCAGTGTTCGGATGGCGAGGTTGTCGCGTTGATCGCCGATGCCCGGGGGCGGGCGTCGGCTGCCCTGGCCCGAACCCCGTTGCAGCTGCCGGTGCTGGCCGACGCCGGTGTTCTCGACTCTGGTGGGGCTGGTCTCTGTCTGTTCTTCGATGCCCTTTGGGAAACGGTGTCCGGTCTCTCCGCGTCGGGGCTCGAGCCCGCCGGTCTCGTGGCGACCGAGTGGCCCGAACCACGAAACGACGAGCCCGAACTGGCCGACCATGGCCCCGGCTTTGAGCTGCAGTTCTCCGTCAACGGAGTTGATCGAGCAATGTTGATGGATGCGCTGGAAGGCATCGGCCAGTCCGTCGTTGTGGCTGAAACCGGTGATGTGCTGCTGGCCCATGTCCATGTCACTTCGATCGGCCCGGCCATTGTCGACCTGGCCGATGTATTGGGCGGCGTGCCCTCGTCGCTAGAGGTCGAGCCGCTGCTGGCGAGCGGACCAGAACAATGACCTCCGAGTCCTCGATCCAAGAGCCGTTGTCGTTGCGGAACCTCGACGCCATCTCGGTCACCCAGCTGAAAGGAGTGGGGGAGAAGAAGGCCAAGGGTCTCGAGAAGGCCGAGATTCACACGCTGCTCGACCTGCTCACCTTCTACCCCCGCCGGTATCTCGACCGGACCAAAGAAGCCCGCATCTCCGAGATGGTCGAGGGAGAAGAGGCCATGGCGTTGGTCACCGTGGTCAAGTCGACGTCTCGTCGTATTCGCGGCGGCCGCACGATGGTCAACATCACCGTGACCGACGGCGACAGCAATCTGGAGCTGACGTTCTTCAATCAGGCATGGCGGACCCGACAGCTCCCGGAGGGCCGTAAGGCCATGATCGTTGGCAAGGTCGGGTTCTTCCGCGGGAAGCGACAGATGGCCAACCCGGTGGTCGACCTCGTCGGCGATAAGACCGGCCGCATCGTTGCCGTGTACCCGCAGTCAGAGAAGAGCGGTCTCCACACCTGGGATTACGTCGAGTTCATCGCTGAGGCAATCCGCCGGACACTGCCTCCCAAAGGCAGAGGCCTGGACGACCCACTACCAATGTCGCTCCTAGACGAACACGACTTCGTCGATAGGAACGCCGCCATACGCGGCATCCATGAGGCGAGCTCCATGGCCGAGATGTCGGCAGCCCGCCGTCGGCTGGTGTTCGAAGAGCTATTGAGGATGCAGTTGGTCCTGGTGATGCGAAAGCGTCACATGGAGGCCACCGAGGTCGGGACGGTCCATTCGCCCGGTGGTCCCTTGGTGGCACGATTCCATGACCGGCTTCCCTTTGATCTAACCGGTGCTCAATCGAGGGCGATCGAGGAGATCGCCGGTGATCTGGCCAAGCCGTTTCCCATGCACCGGCTGCTCCAGGGCGATGTTGGCTCTGGCAAGACTCTGGTGGCGGTCGCCAGCATGTTGGCGGCTATCGACGGCGGGCATCAGGCTGCACTCATGGCACCAACCGAGGTGCTGGCCGAGCAGCATTACGCCGGCATCAGGGACTTGCTGGGAGGCCTCGAAGTGCCCGATCCGACGTCGTTGTTGGGTGACCGGCCATTGAAAGTCGAGCTTCTTTCCAATCGGACCTCGACTCCCGACCGCAGGCGCATCCTCAATGAGCTTCTGGTTGGCCAGGTCGACCTGGTCATCGGCACCCATTCGCTGATTCAGGAGACGGTGCAGTTCAACTCGCTGGGCGTGGTCGTCATCGACGAACAGCACCGGTTTGGCGTGGAGCAACGGGCCGCCTTGCGGGAGAAGTCGGGCGATGTGCTCCCCGACGTGCTGGTCATGACGGCAACCCCGATTCCACGAACGGCAGCCATGACTGTCTACGGCGATCTCGATGTTTCGGTACTCGACGAGCTGCCACCGGGCCGTACGCCAATCGTGACCCGATGGGTCAAGGCGCCTGGTTCACTCGAGGGTGAACCTTCACTTGAGCTTGAGGCCATGTGGTCCGAGATCAAGGAGCAGGTGGCGGCAGGCCGTCAGGTCTATGTGGTCACCCCGCTCATCGATGAGTCCGAGAAAGTCGAGGTTGCCTCTGCTGAGAACACCTTTGAGCGCCTCATGTATGACGAGCTCGACGGCCTCCAGGTCGGGTTGCTTCATGGTCGATTGAGTCCCTCCGACCGGGACGACACCATGGAACGATTCCGGCGAGGCAATCTCGACGTTTTGGTGGCCACGACGGTTATCGAGGTCGGGGTCGATGTGCCGAACGCAACAGTCATGGTGATTCTCGATGCTGATCGGTTTGGTATTGCCCAACTTCATCAGCTCCGGGGTCGGGTTGGCCGAGGTAAGCACGAGTCGACCTGCTGGCTTGTTGGTGAAGCAACCACCCCCGACGGAGAGGCCCGCCTCCAGGCTCTTGTGGACAGTACCGACGGATTTGAGCTGGCCGAGGTCGATCTCGAGCTGCGGGGTGAGGGCACCATCTTGGGCGAACGACAGAAGGGTCGCAACGATCTTCGGCTGGCATCGCTGCGTCGGGACAAAGAGGTCGTTGTGCAGGCCAGGCGGGCTGCCATCGAGCTGGTCGATAGCGATCCTGGTCTGGCCAACCACCCGGTTCTGCTCGATGAGCTGGACCTTTTGTTAGACGACGACGAAGCCAGCTATCTCCTCAAGGGCTGACCCGAGCTAGCGCTCAGCTCCGGAAGCGCATCTCGTCGACCAGTCGGTCGTACTTGCGTTTCTGACGTCGGCCGATCATGGCCTGAAGCATCGAGAGTCGGCCCTGCTGCTCTTCCAGCCGGGCTGTCATCTCCTTGATCCGGTCACCGGTCTCTACGCCAAGTTCTTTGAGCCGTTGACGAGTCTCATCAAGGTGCTGCTCGGCGGCGGTCCGTTTCTCGAACTCGACCGCTATCTCTTTTTCCAACGTCACGACGTCCTGTTGGAGTCGTTGCCGCTCGGCGGACTCGTGTTCCAAGTCCGAGGCCAGGCTGCGGACCCGATTGATGGCGTCATCGCGCTCGTGATCGGCGATGGCAGCAGCGGTTTCTGCAGTGACGGTGCGATCGGTAAGCGAGCCGATCTTGGCCAACGCCTCGGCCAGACCATCTGCCACTGACTGCTCGGTGAGATCGATGTCGTTCCGGTCGAACTCGGTGTCGAGCCACGAGGTCGGCAACAACCAAGAGCCCTGGTCGTCCCGCTGAGCATTGGGGACAATGCCGGTGCTGAGGCGTCGTCGGAGGGTCCGCTCCGACACCTGCCACCCTTTTATTGCATCCGAAATTCCAACCAGGTTGGCTGCCATCGTCACGACTGTAATCGGTTCGGCTCGGTCATTGGCGACTCCCACCGCTAGTGGTGGAGCGGCCACCGCGCCAGTTGTCATGACAGCGCTCAAAACGGCCGGACAAGGTGCCTGACACGACAGATGAGCAGCCACGACAGACCGGTGGCACCATCCAGGTACAAGCAGGTTTCCCCCTATAGAACACGGGCATGGTGACCACCCCTCTTCGGGCGACGAGCGGGAGCAAGACGTTCATCGCCGCATTCCTCGCAGTTCTCAGCGTGACCGTCTTCCCTTCGGGGCCGGTGGTTGCTCAACAGCAGAACGAGATCATCCTGTCGGTCGACTTTGATGGCACGCCGGGATTCGGCGATCCACTCGACGATGGCTCGGGAAACGGGGTTCACACCCCTGGCGAAGATGGGGGAGCCAACAACAACGTCGTGCGGACCAACGATCAGATGCAGTACCGGATCGATTGGAACGTCAACGAGGTCGACGGGACGGCAGTAACCATCACCATGACCCTTCCCGAAGGCGTCACCTGGATGCAGGATCCCTCCACTGCGTCTGGCATCCCAGCCGGTTGTGCGAGTGGCTCGAATACCGGCAACGGTGGGCGAGATCTGGTTTGCGTGACCGACGACGAGCACGAAGGGTCCGACGGCGCCATCCACCCTCGGGCTCTCGTCGGGGCGCTGCTCAACGACGACAAGCTGAACGTCACGGCCTCGATCGAGAGCGGCGAATCTGGACCGGTCACTTCCAATCCCATCGAGACGACGGTGTCGGCTCGTCCCAAGGCCGACTGGATCAAAGGCAAAGTCATCAAAGACGCAGAATCCGGCGATGTCATCGGTTACGAGCCGAACGAGATCATTTGGGGTGTCGACAACGGCGGCGTGACGGGCCGCATTTTCGTCTGGAACCTCTTCCTCGTCCCATCCGGGGGCCTCAAGGGTGCAGAGCCACTCAACGACGCCGTCCCGATCCAGTTCTTTGACCATATGTATCTGTCGACTCCCGACGCCGTCTTGGCTACCGGGCTCATGCCGCCAGGCCGAGTTGCGTGCGGTGGCTACGACGGCACCGGCAGCTTCCCGTACGGCACTGCGGGTCTTGGTACGCCGGCCCAGACAACCGCTGGCGTCTGGTCTTGTACCGACCTCAGTGCGACGACTGGTTACGGCTATCCGGTTGTCCAGGTCGACATTACGGGGCAGGACACCAGTAACCCGCCAGCGCAGAACGCTGACTTCTCGGGTAACGGCAACGTGCTTATTTCGGGACAGATCGCTTTCTGGATGTCCGATGCTGAACTCGATGCCATGGCTGTCCCTCGGATCATCGCCAACGGCATTGGTGGCAGCGACGCTGAGGTGACCTCAGGCGGCGAGATTACTCCAATCGAGGTTGCCGGTACCGGTGGACCAGTCGACGAAGTTGACTTCGGACTGAACAACGCCTCGCCTTATGAGTTCCCGGCCACACCGACCAAGAGCAGTCCTGGTAGGACGTACCGCCATTACGTGCGTTATCAGAATGGCCCCTATCAGGAGTGGCAGGGCGAAGACCCAAACACCGGAATCATCTACCGGGGCATGGACCGTCGCCACTCGACGGTCTACGGCGGAACTGGCTACACCGTTACCGACGGTGCAAACGGAGCGAACGCGGGGCAGTACTGGCGTTGGGATGGCGACGGGCAGACACCGAGAGGCAACATCTTGACGGTCGTGGCCGACTTCAAGACCGTCACCAGTCGAGGCCCGACTCCCAATACCTATCTGGAAACGCTCCATGGTTGTGTCGCCCTCGACCCAACCCATCAGGAACTCGTACCGTTTGCGCCCACCTACGACTACTTCGATGTCGACCCACACCCCACGCTCCCGTCGCTGGTCTTCAACCGGGCAACCATTGGTGGCGGTGTCGGCACCCCGACCTCTCCTTTGGCCCATGTGCTTGCCGGAGCGGCCGGAACAACCGCCTCAACCTACTGGCCTGGCTATCAGAGTGGCGTTGCCATCAATCAGGGCGACATTGACTATGTCGTTGAGTTTGCCGCCGGTTCGATCACCCCGACGAACGCGGTCGCCCAGCACGGCGTGACCTGCAACCAGGGCGACGCCGATGGGCGAGGCTGGGTGGCTAGTTCCGGTGACCTATCGGTCTTCAATCCCGACGGTGTTGGCGGTTACGAGGACATCACCCATGTTCGCATCCGAGGCCTCGAGCCGGTGCCCTGGCACAGCTTGTCGGGTCGCGGCGTAAGCGACTGGGGTTCGAGCTATCAGCTGAACCTGCAGGTACGGGTCAAGGACGACCCGGCGGTGCAGGTCGCCGACCAGGAGCTGTTTGTCTATGCCTCCCGGGCAACCGGGGCGTGGGACGGGGTTGGTCAGCCACCAACCGACAGGTGCACCAACGCCTCCAAGTTCACCGGAGGATCCGACACCGCTATCCCCGGAGGCTGGTGCAACCTGGCCTTTACCGATGATGGCATCGATTCCAACGACATCACCGACTTCAAGAACGACTACGACGCCACCGTCTCGGAGTACACCGACTCAGTGGGCCGAGGTCGTATCAACCATGCTGATGTCGTCTACATCGTCGAGCCGGCCCTCGGAATCTCAAAGAAGAATCTCGACGGTCCCTCCGACATAGTGGTCAATGGTGACACCGTGGAGTTCGAGGTGCGGCCAGCGGTTACGGGCTCGTCGCTCGACTCGATCGCCGACATCGTGGTCACCGACCCAATGAGCGCCAACTACCAATTCGTTGGCTTCACACAACTTCCGTCGACCCCGGGTGCTACCTGTGCTCCCGTCGGGGCTGGCTTCAGCTGCTCGTTCGGCACCCATCCTGGCGGTTGGTCCGATGTCATCCGCTACGAGGTGATCGTCAAGGACGCTGGAGCCAACAAATCGCTCAAGAACACCGCCACCATCAGGGGCAACGACTCCAACACAGGTGAACCGAAAGCGCCTGCGACCTCATCAGCGTTCTCCTACACGCCGGCCCCCTATGAAGAATCCGGAATCGTGAAGGTGCTCCCCGGACATCTTGGCTCCTGCTCAACTCACCCCACCGACGATCCACCACCGGCCGGCTGGTCTGATCGCTGCGAGACCATCGCCGCCGACTCCGGCATTGTGTTCGAATTGCTGGTGGAGAACGAAGGCAACGTCGATCTCGAGAACTACCGGATCATCGACGTCCTGCCCTTCAACGGTGACTCGGTCGAGCCTGCTTCGGCCACCGGAGTTGTTGGAGACGGTCGGACACCTCCATCGACCTTCACCGGAACCCTCGACTTCGTTGCAGCCTTCGGCGCCGCGGGTGCCAACTACCTCTACTCGGCCGACCCTCCCGGAAGTATCAGTCGGGACCCTGAGGTCAGCGAGGGCGCTAACACCTGGTGCACTACGTCGGCCGGAGGCACCGCGGTGTTCGGCACCGGTACCTGCCCGGCCTCACCAGCCGACGTCACCGCCGTCTACATCGACCTTGGCACGCTGCCAAAGGGCGGGACCAGAACCGTCACCCTTCAATTGGACACGGTCGACAACACATGTGGCGACTACTACACCAACAACTTTGGTGGTCGTACCGATGGCCTGAAGCTGCCAGTGCGTTCCAACGATGTCACGATCATCACCGCGGTGTGTGACCCCTCAATCGATATCGAGAAGGACACCAACGGAAAACAGGCCGACGTCGCCACCGATGCCCTCGTGGTGCAAGAGAATGCCCCGATCACGTGGACCTACGTTGTCGAGAACACGGGTAGCACCGCCCTCCTTGATGCCACCGTCACCGATAGTCAGGGTGTGACCGTCGACTGCGACCTCGATGGCAACGGCACGTTCGACGGAACCAACGTCATCCCGCTTCTCATTCCTGGCCAGAAGGTCACCTGTCAGGCCACAGGGTTGGCGGCACCCGGACCGTATATGAACAACTCGAGTGTCAGCGGTGTCCCCGCCAGCCCCGACTTCGGGACGTGCGGGTGTGATCCCGCCGATCCGACCACCTGGCCAACCGATGCTGCCAGCTACAGCCCACCCATCGACCCGGTCACCGGCAACCCGGTGTTCCCTGATCAGAAGGATGAGGACCAGTCGCACTACGTCGGTCTGGTGCCGAGTCCGGCCATCGCCATCGAGAAGGGAACCAACGGCGCCGATGCAGATACCCCGACCGGAGCAGCCATCACCGTCGGCGCTCCTGTGACGTGGACCTACAACGTCACCAACTTTGGCAACACCGCCATCGTGGATGCCGAGGTCAGCGACTCCGATCCGGCCGTCACCCCTGACTGTGACATCGATGGCAACGGTGTCTTCGACGGAACCAACGTCATCCCGTTTTTCCTGCCAGGAACAACGATCGCCTGTCAGGCGACCGGCACGGCTATCGATGGCCAATACAACAACACCGCTGAAGTCACCGGCGATCCGGTATGGCCCGATTTCGCGACGTGTGATTGTGATGCCGCCGATCCGTCGACCTGGCCAACTGAGCCCGGCGACTACGGCGAGATTATCGATCCGCTCACCGGCAACCCGATTGCTGATGTCGAGGATGACGACCAATCCCACTACTTCGGATTCAACCCCGAGCCAGGTATCGACATCGAGAAGAGCACCAACGGCTCCGACGCCGACGACCCTTACGGTCCTGTTGTGCCGGTAGGTGGCACAATCACCTGGACGTACGTAGTCGCCAACACCGGCAACACAGGTCTACTGGCAGCCTTGGTCACCGACTCCGACCCGGCGGTCACGCCGGATTGCGACGTTGATGGCGACGGCACGTTCGACGGAACCAACCTCATTCCTTTCCTGGCGGTGGATGGTTCGGTGACCTGTCAGGCCACCGGAATCGCCACGGCCGAGCAATACGAGAACACCGCCGGCGTGTCCGGCGATCCGGCGATACCGGACTTCACAACCTGTGGCTGTGACCCGGACGACTCCAGCACCTGGCCCGATGGGCCAAAGGGCTACCAACCAGCAACCGATGCTGACGGCGATCCGCTCGACCCGGTCGAGGACAAGGACGACTCTCACTATTACGGGTTCGAGCCGCCGCCTTCGATCGATATCGAGAAGGACACCAACGGCAACCAGGCCGACGTTGCCGACGATGATCGCAACGAACTGGCCGGAAACCCGGTCACCTGGACCTATGTGGTGACGAACACTGGCGGTACTGCTCTGGCCGCGGTCAC
>CALHBU010000146.1 GCA_937930655.1 uncultured Acidimicrobiales bacterium
GGTTAGATCGCCACGAAACTCCTGGTAGGCCCGCAACGCTTCGGCTTGGCGGCCGGCCCGGGCCAGAACTGTCATCTGTTGCACCCGGAAGCCCTCCCGAAGTGGGAACTGCTCTACCGCCGTCTCGACGTCGGCCACCAATTCGCGACCCTCGCCCGCTGCGAGACGAGCATCGAACCAGGCTTCGCTAGCCTCGGCCCGCAATTCCTCGAGTCGGTTGGCCTCGATCCGGATGGTGTCGAGGTCGGAGTGTTCACCGTAGGCCTGGCCCCTCCACAGTTCGATCGAAGGGTGCCAAAGTGCGGCCACTGTTGGTGAGCCAGATGCTCGGCGGGCCCGTTCGACCAGTTCCTCGAAACGCTTGGCATCAACGGCCACGTCAGCATCGAGCTGGTATCGACCAGCTCCGGTATGGATCGTGTCGGGTCCCATGGCGGCCCGCAGTCTGGCAACGTAGGTGCGGATTGATGCCACCGGATCAGCTGGCCATTCGGTGCCCGTCCACAGTTCCTGAACGAGGTCGTCGACGGCTAGTCCGTCGTCTCCGGCAGCAACTAGCAGGGCTATCAGCCGCGTCGGTATCGGCCCACCGATCGACACGTTGGTGCCGTCCTCCCCGACAACGTCAAGCGGACCTAGAACTCGAATCTGCATTGCGCCCCTCTGCACCTAGTGACACTTACGCACCTAACGTTGACAGGTCAACCTTGCAGCCACCTTGCAACAAGGTGAATCCCCTGGTCAGCGAATACGCAGGGGCGCTAGCCGAGTCCGTCACCTAGGGTGACGACGTGCTGGCAACCCGCGCTCGATCAATGCCGCCAGCCGCCCAAATGATTGCCTCAGCAGCACTCATCGCGTGGACCTCGTTGCTGGCCAAGGCACTCGGCACCGGTTGGGGAGGCAACGACGTCCATCCCTTGATGATCTCGGCCGGACGGTTTGTCTTCGGACTTCTCGCCCTCACCCCGGCCATCGTGTTTTGGCGGCCGTCGTTCGCTGGCACTGCCTGGCCGCTTCACGCTGGACGGGTCCTCACCGGTTGGGGTGGAGCCACCCTCATGTTCGCGGCCGCTGCGTTCATCCCCCTGGCCGACGCCAACGCCATCAGCTTCCTGGCCCCGGTCATCACCATGCTGTTGGCCGTCGTTGTCCTCCACGAACGCATCGGCCGTCGCCTGGTGCCGGCCATCATCGCCTTCGGCGGGGTACTCATCCTGACCAGACCAGGCTCCGACGCCTTCCAACCCGCAGCACTCCTCGCCCTTGCAGCCGCAGTAAGCATCGGCGTCGAGATGACCTTCATCAAACGGCTCAGCGACACCGAACCTCCGCTACGGATCCTCACCATCAGCAACGGACTTGGAACAGTGCTGTCGGTGACCGTGGCCCTCTTCGTCTTCCAGACACCATCGCTACAGCAGCTCGGAGCCCTGGCCTTCCTGGGCGCTTCGATGGTTGGAGCCCAGGTGTTGTTCGTCACTGCCATGCAGCGGTCAGATGCCAGCGCCCTGATGCCCTTCCTCTACCTGGTCCCTCTGTTCGCCGCGCTCTACGACTGGCTGCTCTACTCCCAGGCAGTCGGCATCACGTCGGCCGTCGGCATCGCAATCACGCTCAGCGGAGCCGCCCTCCTGGGGGCACGGGAACGAGAAAACACTGCGGCCTCAGTCGTCGTAGGGACCGAGCCGACGACGGTCACCGGCAGCCCGCAGCGGCGGGGTGATGTCAGCCGCCCGGAATAGTCGCCGGCCAGGGTCGGGCAGCGCCTCGTACACCGAGCGATCGAGCACTGGGCGTTGCAGCGGGAAATGAAACCAGCTGCGGGTGTACATCAAGGCGAGCATCGGGCGAGGAGCATCACCTCGATTCTCAGAACCCCGATGCCACGTACGGGTGTCACGCAGCAGAATGCTCCCCGCCGGTCCAACGAAGCGGTTCGGGTCTATGTCGTCGGCCGGACGAGCAGTGCCTTCGAACCACTCCAGCGGTCCATTCGTCTCGTCGACATCCACCAGCGGAATGTTCACCGACAGGCTGTAGATCGGCGGCCGCTCACTCCACTCCGGGAACAACGCATCGCCGTCCTGGTGGATCGGCTGAGGTGCAGAACCGGGATACGGCGTGTCAGAGCCGTAGTAGATGCACTCGAAGTCCGGGCCCAGCACCTGTTCGACCACTGCCAGCACAGCCTGATTTCCCCACAGCCGACGATCGCTGAACGGCGGCTCGAACGGGAGGTACATCTGGTTCCGGCGAACACCTCGATTCGGTCCCGATGTGGCCACGTACTCCTCGAGTAATGGCATGAAGGCGCCGCGTAGCTCGGCAACAAACTCGGCCACCAGAACTTCATCGAGCACCACGAGCCCATCGGCAACCAGCCGCTCGGCCTCCGCCGAGCGATTCGATTCGAGTGATGCATCGGAGGTCACAACCTCGACTTTACGGGTGGCGACATCAGCTGACGAGACGGCGTGGGGAAGATCGCCGGCCAGCATCCTTGGGAAACGTCCTTGTCTCCAGCACCGGCCACAGCGAGACTTGGCTTCTGATGCCTGATACCTCTGCAGCCCTGCCCCCCACCGTCAACGAGTTCCTCCTTGATCAGATCGGTCGCCTGACCGCCTTCGACTTCGTGTCGGTCGGTTCGGCCAGCGGGCCGTTCCTGGCCTTGGAGGTGTACAAGAACGAGGCTGACGGACTCGAGGTGCGCATTCCACCTCGCGCTCCAGCGATGCCGCTGCCAGAGCCCAACAAGACGGCGTTGGCCGAAGCCGGTTTCAGCGTCAACGATGCCACCCGGCCTCAGGAGCCGTGGATTCGATCCGTGGCCGATCCAGAGGCCGCCATCGAGGTCATCGTCTCAACCCTCACCGGAATCTTTGGGATCGGCATCGACGGCGAGATCAATCTGGTCCACGGAAACCGGAGAGCCGAGCACGAAGTAGCCCAACAGCTCGAGGCCTATCGGGCCAAAATCGAGACAGTGCTCAGCGAGATCTTCAGCAAGACTCCAGCCCAGGACTCCGAGGGCGACTTCATCCTCCCTTTCGAGCACATGCAGATAACTGTTGCGCCCCGCATCGTGCCTGGCGCTCCCCCGGTGCTGAGGGTCTTTGCCATCACCAACACCGAGGTCACGGTGGCGCCAGAGTTGGGGTTGTTCCTGGCCCGACTCAATTTCGGCATGATGTTCGGCCGCTTCGCCCTCGATGCCGAGAACGCCGCCATCTGGTTCGACGAAACACTCGTCGGCGACATCTCACAGGAGAATCTCGGTTTCACCCTCAACCTGGTCGCCCAGACGACCAGTCAGTGGGACAAGCAACTACAACAGATGTTCGGCGGCAAGGTCCATGCCGATCGCGGCAAGGACGAACTTCCACTACAGCCAAAACCGGGCTTCGCTGGCTACAACGGCTACCTGTAACCACCAGCCCTACAGCAGTTGATGAGAACTGCGGCGTGGGCCCGGGTTGCCGAACCGGGCATCAGGGGGGTAGGCATACCTTCACTATGCGTGCTCGGCGGAGTCTCCTTGTAGTTCTTTGTGTTGCCCTTGTGCTGTTGGCGACCCCGGCAACGGCCCCGGCCGGAGGGGCCGGTGACTGGCAACTCGTGTGGTCGGACTCGTTCGAGGGGACATCGCTCGATGCCACCAAATGGGTCTCGGAGTGGTCCACCTACGGCGATGGCAACAACGAATTGCAGTGCTACCGGCCAGAAAGCGTTGTCGTAACTCACGGCTCGATGTATCTCGTTGCCTACCCATGGGAAGCCCGGTGCCCGTGGGGCGCCAGTCGCGATTTCTCTTCCGGGATGGTCCGGACACGGGGCCTCTTCGACTGGACCTATGGACGATTCGAGATAGATGCGGTGGTCCCCAGCGGCGAGGGTCTTTGGCCTGGCGCCTGGTTGAGCCCCATCGACCAGGCGTACGGACCCTGGCCCCACTCCGGAGAGCTGGACATCCTCGAGATCCGAGGCCGCGAGCCAGACCGGGTAGTCGGCTCGGCCCACTGGGCCGGGGCCGATGGTCGCCACCGCCTCGACAACGCCGACTTCAGGCTCACTGAGGGCTCCTTCGCCGACGGACCTCACACGTTCGCCATAGAATGGACCCCCTACAGCATTGTGTGGAGCGTCGATGGCCAGCCCTACAACTGGTTGATCTTCAAAGACCTGGTGACATCTGCGGGAAGCGGCGGAGCTCCTTTTGATCAGCCGTTCTACCTGAAGCTGAACCTGACTGTTGGCGGGGACTGGGTTGGTCCCCCAAACGCCTCCACCCCGTGGCCAGCAGATTTCAGAATTGATGAGGTCCGGGTGTATCAGCGCTGAACAGCTGGCGGTATCGGGGACGCCCTCGATAAGTCAACACAAACTTGTCCACCGTTTGGCCTGTGTTTGATGGTTGCGTCGATCAGCAGAGAGCTACGGTGCGATGAGTGAATGACCCGACGTTTACCAATGAACCGGTCGATGTCTCCGGGTTACCCCAGTTGGCCGACGAGCATTTCGTGCCGGTACATCCCAACTTCCTTCGCGTCTCGCTCATCGGGAGCGTTGTCTTTGCCCTGATCGTCATTGTGGTCGGCGTCGTGACCGCAGTCCTCGTTCCCTCCTATACGTGGATTCCCCTCGTGGTCATGGCTGTGCTCCTTGCCCTGACTGCACTGGGTGCAGCCATGACTGTCCTCGAAGTCAGGAACATCGCCTACCAAGTACGCCAACACGACCTCAGCTACCGCACCGGCGTGTTGACCCGAACGGTCGAAACTGTCCCGTTTGTGCGAGTACAACATGCACGCGTCACCCACGGGCCGATCCAGCGAGCGTTTGGTTTGGCCACGTTGGCCGTCAACTCGGCCGGACCGGACCTCGACATTGCCGGCCTCGGGGCAGAGGATGCCGAGCGTCTGAGAGCCCTTGTCGTCGAACGGGCCGGCGAGCTCGTCGAAGAATCGTGACCCATCCCGAGACCGAGGTCTCGCTCGTCGAACCACAGCGTCAGTCGCCCCTAGCCATCCTGTTCCTGCTCCTACGGCTCATCCGCAACGTAGGAATCGTCCAGATCGTGGTGGGTGCCGGCTTCATTCTTTCCCGCTCACCGTCCATCCTTTTGCTGGCCGTGGGCGCCCTCGTGCTCGCTTCGATCGCCACTGCGGTCGCGGTGCTGGGATGGTGGCGCTACACGTTCGCCATTGATGCCGGCGAGCTGGTGGTGAAAAAGGGTGTGGTGTCTCAAGACACTCTCACCGTCCCACTCGACCGTGTCCAGAGCGTGTCGATCGAGCAGAAGATGCTGCACCGAACCGTCGGCCTCGTACAGGTGTCGCTCGACACTGCCGGTACGTCTGCCGCCGAGTTCACCATCGATGCCATCGACCGATCGGTTGCGGTGGCTTTGCAACGGGCAGCAGCCGACTACCGCCCCCACGACGACCACCCATCGGATCAGTCAACCCAAGCAGACCCACTGGAGGACCCTCCTCGGCCTGCGGTGGTGGAACGTGTCGTGCTTCGCCACGACACCAAGCGAATCGTAGAGATCGCCCTCACCAGGATGCCGTTCAGTGGTTTGGCGTTCGCCGCCCCTCTCGTGGCATTCGGAGATGACATCTTCGACTGGCTTCCGATCGATCTGCCCGAGCTCGAGGCCACGCCGGGGACCTGGCTTCTCTGGTTCGTGCCAGCGGTTCTGTTGGCTGTCGTGATCGTGAGCGTGCTACTCAACGTGATTCGAGTGTTGCTCGCCGAGTGGGAGCTCACCATCACGTCGACAACGGCCGGGCTGCGTCGCAACGCCGGCTTGCTCTCCAAGACAAGCGTGGCCAGCAGCCTGCCCCGAGTGCAGCGGGTGGAGATCCAACAACG
>CALHBU010000147.1 GCA_937930655.1 uncultured Acidimicrobiales bacterium
CGCCTCACCGGTCATTTCGACCCGGCCCAGGTGCTCGACGCTGGCTACATCGATGACATCTGGGTCGACGGACCCTTGCTGGAGGCCATGCGCCAGGGTGGCCTGCTTTACCTGGAAGAAATCAACCGAGTTCCGGAGGAGACCCTCAACCTGCTGGTCACCGTCATGTCCGAAGCTGAGCTGACCGTCCCCCGCCTAGGCACCGTCTCGGCCCATCCCGACTTCCGACTGGTAGCGGCTATGAACCCGTTCGATGCCGTTGGCACCGCCCGAATCTCCGGTGCCATCTACGACCGGGTGTGCCGGGTAGCCATGGACTATCAGACAGCCGACGACGAGTTGGCCATTGTGGTGTCGGCCGTCTCGACGAGCGAGACAGATATCGATTACCAAATGAAGGTTGTCGAGGTTGTGCGAGCCACCAGAGACCATCCTGAAACAATGGTTGGCTCGTCGGTCCGAGGTGCAGTCGATCTTCTGCTCCTGGCTCGCGATCTAGCCACTCTCAGGGGAGCCGCCGCCACCGACCTCGACGTGGGTCTCGATGCTGCCCTCACTGCGCTGTCGGGTCGGATCCGACTGGCTGACTCGTCAACATCGACTGCCGACGACGTGGTCACCGAGCTCTGGTGGCAGTTCATGAAGACCGACGACGACTCGGCCGACCAACAGGCCGCTGACGACTCGGAGGGAAAAGGCCGAGGCCGCCAGGAGGCGGCTCCGGCAACGAAGATCGAGACGACGAACGGATTCTGAGCGGCGAGGAAGCGGCCAAAGCGCTCGAGCAGGCCCGCCATCAGTCGATCAGTCGCCGCCAACTGGCCCACAACGAGAACTTCGCCGACCTGTCGCCCGAGCTCGGGGAGCTCGATGTCAACGCATTCGAGGAACTTCTTGACGACGACCCGGACGAAGCGCTCGAGCTGCTGGCCAGCATGGCTCAGGCCACCGACCGCTCGTTGGCTGAGCTGTCCCGGCGGTTGGCTGGCCGAATCAATCTGAATCTAGCGAGAACCGGCGAGGCGGCCCGAGGGGGAAGCGGCCGACTTGTGAGCGCTCCGGTCGACGACTCATCGAGCGATCTTGACCTCGACGCATCCATGGATGCCCTACTCGATGCGGCTGGCGAAGGCCGAAAGCCTCGACTCGATGAGCTCCGGGCCACTCGATGGCAGCGCCCGGCGACCGCGATCTGCCTGCTCGTCGACCGATCGGGCTCCATGAACGGTCAGCGGCTTGCCTCAGCCGCTTTGGCGGCTGCCACATGCGCGTGGCGGGCTCCTGCCCACTTCTCGGTCTTGGCCTTCAGTAACCAGGTCATCGAGATCAAAGGGCTGATGGTCGCCAGACAACCAGATGATGTGGTGGCCGATGTCCTTCGCCTTCGTGGTCATGGCACAACCGATGTGGCGCTGG
This sequence comes from uncultured Acidimicrobiales bacterium, assembly GCA_937930655.1. Classification (GTDB taxonomy): domain Bacteria; phylum Actinomycetota; class Acidimicrobiia; order Acidimicrobiales; family SZUA-35; genus JAHECQ01. The sequence goes on from CALHBU010000147.1 coordinate 1,417, forward strand.
CTCTGCGGGCCGCGGCCCGGCAACTGCACCGTTCGGCAGCGACTCGGCGAGTGACCGTGCTGCTCTCCGACGCCGAGGTCACAACGGGAGGCGACCCGGTGATTGCGGGCCGGGCGCTTGACGAGTTGGCCATCGTCGCACCGGCCGACGAACTCGAACATGCTCGCCACCTCGCTGATGGCAGCGGAGCCCGATTGGCCGAAGTCGGTGGTCCGTTGTCGGTACTGGATGCCCTCCAGCAGGTGTTGCAGTGACCGAGCCGCTACCTGCTGGCTTCTTTCTGCGACCCGGGAGCGACCTGCGCCGCAGGGACAACGGCCGGATTCTCGTTGGAGGCACCCCTTTCCGGATTCTCCGGCTGAGTTCGGCTGGTGCATCGCTGGTGTCCGCCTGGTTCAACCATGAGCCGGTAAGCGACAAACCAGCCCATCGGGCGCTTGCCCGCCGTCTTGCCGATGCCGGCCTTGTGTACCCCGAAGCCAGACCTGACGAAGCCGAGCAAGCCATTGGCCCGACCTCCGCGGTTACCGCGGTCATCCCCGTGCACAACGACCCGGATGGTTTGGCGCTGACGCTGACACAACTGGCTGACACCGCAACCGTGGTGATCGACGACGGCTCTGATCAGGCCATCTCGTTGGCGCATCGAACCGATCATCGACTCATCCGGCGGGCAACGGCCGGTGGACCTGGGGTGGCCCGCAACGATGGCCTGCAGCAGGTCGATACCCCATTGACCCTCTTCATCGACGCTGGTGTCGTGCTTTCTCCTGCCGACCTGCGATCTCTAGAGAGGCAGTTCGATGACCCCGCGGTTGCGGCCGTTGCGCCCCGGGTGACGACTCGGTCCGACGCCGGATCAGCAAGATCAGCTGTGGATCGCTACGAGATGGACCGTTCGCCACTCGATCTCGGAGAGGAGCCCGGTCGTGTGGGCCCAGGAAGGCGGCTGTCGTACGTGCCGAGCGCCTGCCTGGTAGTCAGAACCGACGTAGTACGGGGAGTTGGCGGCTTCGATCCTGCGTTGCGGTATGGCGAGGACGTCGACCTGATGTGGCGTTTGGCCGACGATCACACGGTCCTGTTCCATGCATCGGCGGTGGCGTCTCACCCTCCGAGGCCTTCACTTGCTGCCTTCTGCCGACAACGGCTGGGTTACGGTTCGGCGGCTGGCCCGCTGGCCCATCGGCATGGCTCCACCGTGGCACCGGTCCGTTCGTCGGGCTGGAGTCTGGCCGTCGCTGGTCTCGCTCTTGTTGGTCACCCCTGGTTGGCGGCAGTAGCAGGGGCTGGCACCGCGGTCGCGCTGGCCCCGAAGCTCGACCCGCTGCCCGACCCTCAGGTCGAAGCGGTACTTCTCGCCAGCAAAGGGCACTGGTGGACCCTGCGTTCGCTCTGTCAGACCAGTCTTCGAACGTGGTGGCCACTTACTGCTTTGGCCATCTTCTCCGGGTTCGGTCGTCGAACCGCGCTATTGGCAGCCGGAGTTGGTTGGCTGCAACGGCTTCTGGACCATCCTGCTAAACCGGTCATCGACCTCGCACTGGGACCAATCGACGACATCAGCTACGGCACGGGGGTCTGGCTTGGGGCGGTGCGCCAGCGTTCGGCTCGTGCCCTATTGCCTGCGCTTGTCAACTGGCCACCCCGCTCTGCCAAATCCAGCATGAGTGAGGAGACCAGCGGTTGAGTCAGTTTGAAATGAAGAGGTCGAGCATGTGGCCGTTCTCGACCACCGAAGCGCCCAACTGGCGAGCCTCCTCGGCCAACGCCGGTGAGTCGGTGACAACCGCCACTGGCCACTGTTTCGGGTAGCTGGCGACCAGCGGAGCGACTGCTGACTCTGCGTCGACGTCGACGTTGGTCAACCGGACCCGAACCACTCGAGATGTCGGCAGGTCAGACTCATTACCGACGCTGCCGTCAAAGACGACGTCGGGAGCGGCGCCGGTATCGGCGGCCAGATCACTCAGGTAGCTCACAAGAGCGTCTCGGCGAGACCCAACGTCGAGAGTGGGCCATCCAAGCAGTGCGACCGGGTCACCGTGAATCAGGACCACGACATCGGGTGTTGAGACAGCATGACGGGCGACCGAGACCGGATCACCGGACATCGGAGGAATCTGCTGGCGGGCGATTGACGGGTCGACAACGGGACCATCTGGCTTCGCCCGTGCAACCGGGTGAACCGGATCGGCGACAAAGCCGGCGGCATGCGAGACAGGGATGGTGTCGGGTTCGTCAAACGGCGAAGCGGAAGGCGCAGCTGCTGCCTCCTTGGCTGACGGTGTCTCAACGTCTTCTTCAACTGATGGTGTGTCGGCCGGAGGGGGAGACCCGAAGACCGAAACATCTTCGGTTGTTTCAGCGGCAGCCAAGTCGGAAGTTGGATCGGCAGTAGGAGAATCGGTGATGGTGGGGAGACCGACGTCCTTTGTCGGTTCCTCGATAGTCGACGGTTCGTCGACCAGTGGCTTCTCAACAGGCGCCGCGATGTCTGGTTCTGCGCTTGCCTCGGCCTCTGTGCTCGGCTTAGCAACTGC
>CALHBU010000148.1 GCA_937930655.1 uncultured Acidimicrobiales bacterium
CCCAATCCAACGAGCATCTGGGCTAGCCAGTCGATGGTCTGGGTCTCGACTGCAGTGCCAGTGTGGTGATGGCCGAATCCGGCATAGGTCTCGACCAGCTCATAGAGACGGTTGCCGTCTGGCCGCTTCCCCATCTCGAGGTTGGCCGAAGTCACTGCTCAGCCAGTTGGGCTTCTAACTCTGCTTCCGCCGCCTTGACGAGATCTTTGCGATCGTCGCTCAGTTCGAACTCGACCCACTGGAGCGAGCCGGTGTAGCGGAACGGCCCGATGTACTCGGCCGAGACCGTGGGGCCGGCATCGAGACCAACATCCATGCCGTAGAGGGTCTGCCGGTAGGGGAGGGTCTCGACTGGGCCAGTACCCAACGAGGTCTCGGTTCCGTCGACCGGTCGCACCAACAACTCGGCCGTTCCTTTGTGCTCGTCGGTCTTGGTGTAGCGAACGATCAGGTCGATGTCGCCCTCGGGGAGAGGTCCCTCCGAGCGGACCTCATAGTTGGTGCCGAGGTAGTTGTAGAGAAAGACGAGCGTCTCGTCCTTCACATAGAACGAGTAGCCACTGGTGCGGGCTCCACAAACAACCAACGCTCCCTCGTCCCCAGAAGCTCTGGTGACCCTGGCTCGGATCTCGAAGGAGCGGTTGCGAACATCGGGTGTTTTCGATCGTTCGAGATGGGGGGTGGAGGGCCAGAACCGTTGGGTGTTGCCTGGAGGCTGATGGCCCGGTCGGCGCAGGATCATCAGCTCGCCGCCGCCACGGTCGTCAAGCGGTAGCACGTTGTACTTGCCAGCCTCGGCCCACCACAGGTCGACCATCTCTCGAAGCTTCTCCGGTCGCTCCTCGGCGAGATCGTGGCACTCGGAGAAGTCGACGTCGGTGTAATATAGAGCCCAGTGATCCTCGCCGAACGGTGTGCCCCGTTTGTGATTGGTCACCGCCTTCCAACCGTCGTGCCAGATGCCCCGATCGCCCAACATCTCGTAGTACTGGGTTCGCTTCCGGGTTGGTTCGTCGGGAGCGTCGAAGGTGTAGCGCAGACTGATGCCCTCGACCGGCTGTTGGGCGACACCCTTGTAGATCTCAGGCGCCTCCACCCCAACGCAGTCGAGCACCGTCGGGAGTAGATCGGAGATGTGGTGGTACTGGTTCCGAATGGCTCCGGCATCACTGATGCCCTTCGGCCAGTGAACAATCAGCGGGTCGCGGATACCGCCCTCATAGGTGTTCTGTTTGTAGAACCGAAGCGGTGTGTTGCCGACCTGGGCCCACCCCAGCGGGTAGTTGTTGTAGATGTTGGGCCCGCCGATTTCGTCCACTCGGTCCAGCATGTCCTCGACCGGGGTCGGGATCTGGTTGAAGAACGCCAGCTCGTTGAGTGTCCCGTTCTTGCCGCCTTCCTGGCTGGCCCCGTTGTCGGAAACCAACACCACCATGGTGTCGTCGAGAAGGTCGAGTTGTTCCAGGAAGTTGATGAGTCGGCCGATCTGGTCGTCGGTGTGGTCGAGGAAGCCGGCGAAGGTCTCCTGCATCTTTAGGAACAGGGCCTTTCGGGAATCGTCGAGATCATCCCAGGCTTCGACTCCGGGATTGCGGGGTGACAGCTCGGTGTCTTCGGGGATGACACCGGTGGCCTTCTGCTTCTCGAACCAGCGTTGCCGGACGACATCCCAGCCGTCGTCGTACCGACCCTTGTACTTCTCGATGTATTCCGCCGGCGCCTGATGGGGGGAGTGAGTGGCCCCGAAGGCCAGGTAGGAGAAGAAGCGGTTGCCAGGGGACGAGCCCTGATGGGCGGTGATCATGGCGATGGTCTGGTCGACCAGGTCTTCTGAGACGTGGTAGCCGTCATGGCTCGGTGGGTCGATCGGGTGATTGTCGACGGTGAGCTCGGGCGAGTACTGGTCGGTGGCTCCACCCATGAAGCCGTAGTAGCGATCAAAGCCTCGTTGCAGCGGCCAGTGATCCATCGGCCCAGCCGGCGAGCAGTCTTCCAGGGTGGCCAGATGCCACTTGCCGGCAGCGAAGGTGCCGTAGCCATGCTCGCTGAGCATCTCGGCCATAGTGGCCGCCGAGGGAGAGATGACGCCGCGGCAATTGGAGAAACCGGTATCGACATTGGAGACAAATCGCATGCCCACCGAGTGGTGATTCCGACCGGTCAGAAGACTGGCCCGCGTCGGCGAGCACAACGCGGTGGTGTGGAAGTTGGTGTAGCGAAGGCCGCCGGCGGCCAGCCGATCGATGTTGGGGGTGTCGATGTCGCTGCCGAAGCAACCGAGGTGGGCAAAGCCGGTGTCGTCCAGAACAATCACCACAACGTTCGGGGCCCCTTCCGGTGGTCGCTTCGGCGGATCCCATGCCGGGACCGACTCTGCTGCGGTTACCCCAACTGTTGGTTGTGCCTTGCTGGCCATCGGGCCTCCTTCGAGGTTCGCACCGGGTCGAGATGGTGTTGGAGACCTTCTAGCCAACAGCTATCGGTCATCGCCACTCGGCCAACCTGAAACGCATGTGAACAAGGTGACGACTCGGTGACCTTCTTGCCCTGTGGTCGACAGAAGTCCTAGATTGCGCGAACGACTGCAAGGGGAGACTATGAGTAAAGCAACGTTCCGCCGATTGCTGGGCCTACTGCTCGCGCTGGTGATGATCGCCGCCGCCTGTGGCGACAGCAGCGACAGCACCGACACCGACGACGACGAGGAGGGCGGCGCCACGACAACCGAGGCGGCCGGCATCTCAACGACCGAGGCAGGGTCGGCAGAGGAAGAGCCCGAAGAGGAAGAGGTCATGGAGGACGCAGCACCCGCATCGGGCACGCTCCGCTACGCCGAATTCTCGCCGGTCACCACCTTCGACCCGACCAAAGCCCAGACCGCGCAGAGCGCCTATCTGTATCCGGTCTACGACACCCTTACCCGCCAGAACAACGACTTCGGCCTTGAGCCATCGCTGGCCACCTCCTGGGAATCTCCTGAGGCTGGCGTCTGGGTCTTCCAGATCCGTGACGACGTCACCTTCCACGACGGTGCAGCTCTAACCGGCCAGGTCGTTGCCGACAACATGAACCGGGCCAAGGCCACCGAGGGCAACCCCAACGGGGCCACCTGGGCCGGCTTCACCTCAGCTGAGGCCACCGGCGAGTACGAGGTCACCGCCACCTTTGCGGTGCCACAACCTCAGTTCCCCATTGAGATGTCGATGGTCATGGGCATGATGGTTAGCCCGACCGCCATGGAGGCCGAGACCGATCTCACCCGGGCCCCAGCTGGTTCGGGTCCGTGGATCTGGCAAGACGGTGAGTCAGAAGCCGGTGTCATTGAGGTCTTCACCATGTTCGACGGCTATTGGAACCCTGCTGATCAGGGCGTCGAGCGAGTCGAGGTTTCGGCCGTACCGGACAACAACGCTCGGGCCAATGCTCTCCTCACCGGCGAGATTGACATCATGGCCACCATCCGAGACGCCCAGATCGATGGTGTCGTCGACGAGGGTTTCGAGGTCATCTCGGTGCCCAACTACTTCCCCTATATGGGAATCGTCGGTCGCGACGAAGGCACCGTCGATGGTGATCTTCTCAAGGAAGACCTCATTCGTCAGGCCGTTGCTTACTCCATCGACCGTGAGGCCTACAACGAAGCCATCCACGCCGGCAAGGGCGACAGCAAGGGCGGCATTTATCCGTCAGCCTTCAGCGAATGGTACGTGCCCGATCTCGACGCAACGTTCGAGTACGACCCAGAGAAGGCCAAGGAACTGCTGACTGAGGCCGGCTATCCCGATGGCATCACCTTGCTCACCCCGATCATGCCGGCCATCCAACCCCATGTTGAACTGGTAACCCAGATGCTTGGTGCCAGTGGCATCACCGTCGAGCAGACCCAGATCAACAACGGTGAACTCGGACCTCGTGTCCGGTCGGGCGAGTGGGGCCTCTACTGGGGCCGCGAGCTGCTCTATCACCCCGCAGCCACCTACCCGAAGTACACCGCTGAAGGCGGCGTCTGGAACCCCTTCAACCTGCCAGACATGAAGGACCTCGACGATCGGTTGGCCGAAGCAGCCGCCGGTGACCTCGCCACCCAGCAGGAGATCTACGCCGAGGTTGGCGCAGAGCTCATCAACCGCAACGTCATCATTCCGCTGGCCCACGGCTCACAGAACGGTGCCTACGCATCGAACGTGAGCGGTGTGGTCATGGGTCTGAACATGCAGGCCATCATGCCGTACGGCGTCCGGGTCGGCTGATAGTCAACGTGCTGTAAGCGGGGTGAGTGCCTTGCCCTCACC
>CALHBU010000149.1 GCA_937930655.1 uncultured Acidimicrobiales bacterium
TCACCCAGCGCAACGTCGTCGCCCCCATCCTGGGCCAGGATCTCGTGAACCAGCGCAATCGAACGGATGCGACGGACCGACTCGTCAATGGCCTGTTTGGCCTCAGGCCCCTCCAATCGGCGTCCCTGAAGCCGCAGAAGCGACGACACGGTCTGGAGGTTGTTCTTGACCCGATGGTGGATCTCCCGAATGGTGGCATCCATGGACACCAGCAACCGTTCCTGGCGTCGCAGCTCTGATACATCGCGCATCAGAAACAGGGCCCCAGCCGGTTTCCCGTCAGCAACAAGTGGCAACAGTCGAACCAGGATGGTCACCGACGAACCGCGCTCGATTTCCTCGGTTACCGGCACCTGAAGGCCCACCGCAGTGCGGAGAAGGTCTGGTTGGAACCCAAGATCAGTCAGAGTCCGTCCCATGGCGTTGGCGTGAAAGCCCATTCGGTGCAGGGCTGACGTGGCATTCGGGGACGAGTACGTGACCTTCCCCTTGCCGTCGAGCACTACTACCCCGTCGCCAACTCGCGGTGACTGTTCGCTCTCGGCATCGTCGTGGGCGTACGGAAATCCGCCATCGGCGATCATTTGCACAAAGGTCGAAAAGACGCCGAGGTAGACCCGTTCCATTTCGCCCTCGGGACGAGCTCCCGGTTGGGGCGTCTCGATGGTCATGACGCCAATCAGCTCGCCATCGTGGCGGACCGGCACCGATTGGACGGAGACTCGTTGCCCAGCCGAGACCAGCTCGATCTCGTCGACCACGACCTCGCCTTCAGCCAGGGTCTTGCTCACCAAGGGCCGATGTTCGGCGTTGATAAAGGTGCCAACCTGATCGTCCCGGTACAGCGTTTGGGCTGTCGTTGGTCGGATTTGTCCGAGGACGAGGAACCGGTCGGGATCAGCGGTTGGAACGAAGAGGAGCAGGTCGGCGAACGACACGTCCGACAGGAGTCCCCAGGAGGCCACAAGCCGTCGCAGATGGTCGCGGGACGCTGGGCCGAGATCTGTGTATCGGCGGGCGAGATCGTTCAGACTGGCCACGCAGTGACTCTAGGGCTGGATCAACAGAGCAGTTGTCGGCTAGCGGAGGTGCGCCATGGGGGCCTCGGTGGAAAGCGCCCAACCGGTCGGGCATGAAGGGCAATGCAGCTCTGCCCGACCACGAATGAGATCGAAGAAATCGACGATTCCCTCGGTCCCACATCTAGGGCATGGTGCTCGACCTTCGGCGACCGGTGCTGGCGGCTCCTGGCTCCATACATTTTTCACGTTCGGATCCCCTAACTGGCTAGTTCCCGCAGGAACGTCCGATCACTCCAGTGGATCGCGGTCAGGTGCAACGGACAACAGGGAGATCAGCTCAGCCACGTCCTGGGGTCCGGTGGATCGGCGAGCGACCGACTGGACCGGCACGTCGGACCAAACGGAACGATCGATGGCGTCGTCGGCGGTCGGATCAGCCGCCACCCTCCGCACTGCTGTACGAAGGGAATCGTCAACAATCGCATCGAGGCGAGGATCAATCCGCAGCTGGGTCACCGCAGGGTCGGGAGACCGGTTGACCACGACCAGCGCCGGCTCGAGCCCACGGTCGCGGAGGGCAGCGCCAAGCTGGGCAGCCCGGAGCGCCGGTTGCTTTTCCGGGGTCTGCACAACGATGTACCGAGTTGATGAGCTGGCCAGGGTTGCCTTGACCTGCTCAGCCCGACGAACGAACCCTGGCTGCAGCTGGGAGAAGAGCCAGAAAAAGTCTGCAACCTCGGCCAGAAATGCACCTCCCAGGAGTCGTTCAGCGACGGAAAGAAACGGCGCAGCGGCCGCCCGGACCAGCCGGTTGCGGTAGGGAGCAGTGAGCCAGGTAAGGAGCCGACTACCGAAGAAGTTGATCATATGGTCGGGGGCATCCAGAACACCCAGGGCATGGGTCGATGGCGGCGTGTCGATGACAACCAGGTCATAGGTGTCGTCGTCGGCCAGTTCGACCAAACGGTCGAGGGCGATGTAGTCGTGGCTCTGAACGAACTTCTCGGTCAACGTTCGGTAGAGACGATTCTGAAGGAGGTCGTCTCGAACTTGGGGATCGGGAGCATGACCGGCAACCAGCCGATCCCAACTCATGCTCATATCCACCATGAGGGTCCACAAACGTCCGTTGCCGCCTACCGGGACGAGGACTGCCTCCTCAGCCTGACCGGTGGTACCGAGAGCATCGGCTAACCGTCTGGCGGGGTCGACGGTGACCACGAGGACCCGCCGCTCGAACTCTTTGGCTGCTCTCGCTCCGAGGGCGGCGGCCAACGTGGTTTTCCCGACCCCTCCCGGGCCGACAACGACGAGGACCGTTGCCTCGCGCAAGAGCTCGTCAGCCGGTGTGCTCATTCTCCATCCCATCCCATGACGTCCGCCGCTTGCTCGACCACTGCGTCTACCGACTCGCCGGCGCCAACCTCATCGGGAATGCTCACCATTGGCAGGCCGATCTCGGTCAGCCGCTCCCGTTGTTGGCGCCAGGAGCTGCTGCGCTCGAGGGCTGTTGTGACCGCCAGGGCCAACCCATCATCGAGCTCAATCAACTGATCTGACTCTTCGGACCGCTCGACAAAGGAGGGGACGCGGTTGGCGATTAATCCGACAACCGCAGCTCGGGTCTCGGTGCGGAGCCGATGAACAAGTTCGAGGGATTCGGTGACCGGCAACTCTTCGGCTGCAGTCACAACGACCACCCGCCATCGTTCCGAGTCGGAGACCAACTCGACCATCCAATCGGTTTGGGTAGCTAGAGGGCCGGTACCGATCAGTTCGCCCAAGTTGTCAGCCGCAGCCAGGAACTCGATGACGTGGCCGGTAGCGGGAGCATCGACGATGATGTGATCCCACAGACCCTCTCGAAGTTCCCAGGCCACCTTGCCTAGAAGGAGTATTTCTCGAACACCGGGCGCTGCAGCCGCCACATACTCGAGAATGCGGGCGACCGGACCTAGGCGGGTTGGCGAGATCGGGAGCGGCAGGAAAAGATCGATGTACTGGGCGAGGGAATCTTCGGTGGTCAGACGAAGACATTCGAGCTGGGGTTCAGCCAGGGCCCGCTGACCCAACGCCGCCTCGAGCCCACCGTCGTCGACGGCGTCAATGACAAGCACCCGGTCACCGTTGGCCGCAGCCGCCAGGGCCAGACCAGCTGCGATGGTCGAACGGCCGACACCGCCTTTACCGGCGACCAGCGTTACTCGAGAAGGTGAACCGCCTTGGCGGCTCGGGGAAATCGATGTATCAGGCTCCGAAGCCGATCCGTTGGTCGGCATCGGCCTCCTTCAGCTCGACGAAAGCGATCCGCTCGCTAGCGATGGCGGTGTCGTTTCCCTTGGTGTCAGTAAGCCACAGCACCGAACCATCAGCCCCGAGAGCCTTGTCGATGTCAGCTCGAACGGTGTCCCGGTCGCTGTCGGCCGGCAGCTCGATCTCAATGATCTGACCGCTCTGTGCAATCCCAATTCGGACGTCCATGGGCCAGAACCTATCGGCTCAGATGACCTTCAGCTCGGACCGGTAGCGCCGCTTGGGGGCCAACTCGACATCGATCTTCTCGGCCAGGGCGGCAAACACCGCGCCGGCCTCGGACTCAACGTCGGCGGCGATGGGATTGCCGTCGTCGCTGCCCTGTCGGAGCGCGGGCACCAGAGGGACATGACCCAACAGTGGCACTTCGAGATCGTTGGCCAACTCCTGGCCACCCCCGGCGCCGAACAACTCGTACTTCTTGCCATCGTCGCCGGTAAACCAACTCATGTTCTCGATAACGCCCGCGATCTGGATGTTGACCTTCTGCGCCATGTAAGCGGCTCGTTGGGCCACCTTTTGCGCGGCCGGCTGCGGCGTTGTGACCACGATCAACTCGCCCCGAGGAAGGAATTGGGAGATGGAGAGGGCAATGTCGCCGGTGCCGGGAGGAAGATCTACCAGGAGATAGTCGGGTTCGTCCCAGAAGACGTCGGTGAGAAACTGCTCGAGCGCCTTGTGCAGCATCGGACCCCGCCAG
>CALHBU010000150.1 GCA_937930655.1 uncultured Acidimicrobiales bacterium
TGGAATACCCAGTGGCGATTCGGGAAGTGGCAGGAGCGACAGCCCCTTCTTGAGCAGGTCCTGGTTGAGCAGGCGGCCGATGTCGTGCTGTTGCAGGAGACGTGGCCGGCTCAAGCGGAGGCCTTGGCCAAGTCGTGCAGCTTGGAGGTCGTCGGCTTCGGTGGCGGCTATTTCGACCAGAAGCTCAGCAATGTGCCGGTCGATGAGCAGTTCGGCAATGCGGTGCTGGCCCGGAATGGTCGGTTGGTCGGTGTAGAGGAGTTCCCGTCCGAAGGCGATCCGGCCCCACGATGCCTTGTGATGGCCGAGGTCGTCGGACCAAACGACGACACGCCGGTCCTGGTGGCCAGCACACACCTGTCGCATCTCTGGGATCGGCCTGAAGTGCGGGTGGCGCAGCTCCACACCGTGACCGGTCGCCTCCGGGAAGAGGACAACTCGTTCCTTCTTGGAGGGGATTGCAACTTGGTACCCAGTCGGTCGGAGTACCAAACCGCCCTCGATCTGGGTTTGGTGGACAGCTGGGCCACGCTCCGGCCCGGAGTGTTCGGACCGACAATGGTGCCGACCAACCCGGAGATCACCCACACCAAATGGATGAACGAACGCAACGGTGACGCCGCTCCAAAGGACAATGGCGTACGTCTCGACTACCTCTGGACCGCTGGGAACGTGGCGGCAACCACCATCGAGCGCATCGGCATCATCGTGGGACCGCGCTGGCCGAGCGACCACCTGGGCCTGGCCTGCGAAGTCCGTAGCTCACCTCAGTAGAGCTGGGGGCCATAGATGGCAGCGTTAATGTCCCGTCGAGTGCTCATGGCCGCCGACCACGGCATAGCCAGGTAGGCATCGGCTACTCGTCGGGCTTCGTCGAGAAGCTCCTCTGGCTGGCAAACCTGGTTGATGACGCCCCGCTCGTGGAGCTCGCTGGCGGAGAACCTTCGGCAGAGAATCATCGCCTCTCGAGCCAGGGCCGGTCCGAGGATCTGGGTCAGCTTTACGTTAGCCAAGCCCTTGAAGGCCCGGGCCAGTTCGACCTCGGGCAGCCAGAACTGGGCATCTTCGACTGCCACCATGTGATCGAAACCGGTGGCAATTGACCATCCACCGCCCACCGCCACTCCATTGACAGCGCCAATGGTGACAACCTCCATGTGGACCATCACATCGATCACTCGGCCGATGATGCGAGGAACCTTGCCCATCTCGCGTGTCATGTGGGCTCGCGCTTCTTCGTCCTTTGCGTCTCGTATGAGGGTGAAGTCTGCGCCCGCACAGAAGGCTGAACCGTTGCCGGTGACGATGAGCACCTTGATGTCGTCGTTGTCACGGACGTGGTGAATGAGCGCCTCGAGCTCCAACATGACCGGCACATCGAGACCGTTGCGCTTCTCGGGCCGATTGAAGGTGACAGTGGCCAGCGGGCCGTCCTGTTCGAAGAGGAAGAACGTCGGATTGATCACCCCTCTACTCTTGCCGACTTCGGGAGATGGCGGTAGCTGGAACGCCTACGCTGGCCTCATGACCGACACCATCGAGACCCTCACCGACGAGACCGTCGAACTCCTCCAGGCGCTCATCAGGAATCAGTGCGTCAACGACGGCACTCCTGAGTCTGGCAACGAGGACGTCTCGGCCCGTCTGCTGCGGGACGAACTGGAGGGCACCGGTGTCGACTTCCAGACATACGAGCCAACGCCAGGCCGAACCTCGCTCGTGGCCCGCTGGGAGGGCACCGATCCTGATGCTCCGGCCCTGTGCCTGATGGGCCACACCGATGTGGTTCCTGTTTCGCCCGATGGTTGGGACCGAGATCCCTTTGGTGGCGAAGTCGTCAAGAACGCCAACGGGGTAGACGAGGTCTGGGGCAGGGGAGCGGTTGACATGCTCAACCTCACCTCCTCGATGACCGTCGCGTTCCGCCACATGATCACGTCGGGCAAGCGCTACCCGGGCGACATTGTCTACTTCGCGGTGGCCGACGAAGAAGCAGGCGGAAAGCACGGTGCCGAACAACTGGTTCGGGACGAATGGGACGCCCTGCACTGCGACTATGTCCTAACCGAGTTTGGCGGCATCCCCATGCACTCCGATCAGGGGACGAGCATCCTGGTGACCACTGCGGAGAAGGGTGTTGGCTGGCGTCGTCTGACAGTGAAGGGCTCACCGGGCCATGGCTCCGCACCGTGGAAGACCGACAATGCTCTGGTCAAGGCAGCCGAGGTCGTTCGCCGCCTTACCGAGTACAGCCCGAAGCCTCTCCTCGACGAGCGTTGGGGAGCCAGGGTGAAGGCCATGGGCCTTTCCGACGACCTCAGCCGTCGCTTGCTCGACCCATCGGCTCTGGCCGACGCCCTCGACGAGCTGCCACCCGACGTCGCCCGCTACGCCCACGCCTGCTGTCACACCACGTTCAGTCCCAACGTCATCGAGGGTGGGGTGAAGACCAACGTGATCCCCGACAAGGTGGTGCTTGAGGTCGACATTCGCACGCTGCCAGGGGAGACCGACGAGGATGTCCAGCAGCATCTACGGGCTGCTCTGGGCGACGCCTACGACTGGGTAGAGACCGAGATCATTCACGAGGACGCCTCGACCGCCTCACCCACCGACAACCGGCTCTGGGAGGTGCTGAAGAGCTCGATGGGCAACGCGTACCCCGAGGCGGCGATCATCCCCAGCATCGTCACCGGTGGTACCGACAGTCGGTTCTTCCGCCAGCGGGGCGTTGTGGCCTATGGGGCCGGACTACTGAGTGCTCAGGTAGACAGCGGCGAATTCTTCAAACGTTTTCATGGTCACAACGAACGGATCGACCGGGATTCGCTGCGGCTCACGACCCAACTGTGGCTCGACGTCGTAGAGCAACTCTGGGCTCCGTGAGTTGAAGCGGGCGCCGGCCCACGGCCTCGACCGGCAGGGTTTCAGCAGAGATCGATGGCACTGGCCAGCGAACTCGCATGCTCAGCGGCCGAACCCCCTCGCGGCCGAGAACCAGGATGCGCCCGTCGGAAAGCACCCGAAGTCTGGGCGTGAGGCCAAGCTCAGTCGGAAGGACAACACCGGCCGAACGAATGGAACCCACTTCAACTTCGAGCGGGCGGCCCTGCGGACCACTGAACGAGAGTCGAGCGCCGGCTGGTGACAACAGGGTGATGTCGTCGCCTTGCACCGGTCCGGGAGTGCGGACTGGTGCATCGTTCAAGTAGATGGTTCCCGTCGGCCAGCAAGCCGAGAAGTTCGAGAGGGTGTCGAGGTTCAGCAGGCCGAAAACAACGGTGTGGGCCTGGTCGTTCTTGGAGCGCACGCCGAGCATGGTTGTCTCGGGGAGGACCCGCTCGACCAATTGCAGGAACTCCGGTCGTTGGGCAGCGGAGCCGGTGAGAATGACATGCTCGATGGGCTTCTGCGTACTGTCGGCGACCGTGGCTTCGTCGATGACCGATGTGGAGCGGAGTCGGTGGGCTTCGTCGACGAGGAGCCGAAAGCGGATCTCGACCTCGGCGATGTCATCATCGGGACCGATGCTGAGCGGAACCGAAAAAAGGAGACGACGTTGGTCGAGATCGGCAGCCGCCGCTGAGAGTTGGCCGCCGTCGTTATCGACGGTCAGGCAAATGCCTCGAGGCACGCTGTCGGCGTTGTAAGCGCTGGCCAACCACCCGGCCAACCCTGCGATTGGGCGGTCGATCAGGTTGCCGATGGTTACAGGCACGCCGGCTGCCGCCATGCCGTCGGCTACCGCAGCACGACAACTCGGACCAAACGACGCCGGGATGGCGATCCACGGACTGGTAGCCAGGGTCTGGCCATCTTTCAGCTCCGGAAAGACCGCTTCGGCCGCGGCGGTGGACGTTTCGATCGCCTTGTCCTGATCAACGCCACTGAGTCGAAGGAGACGTTCGGTGACCCGTTCGGTGCCATGTTCGCTGAGCCACCGGAGCACCAGCCCATCGTGCTTGTCGGAGAGCGGTACGAGGCGAGAGCTGTCGTTTTCTCGAAGCGCGCAGAACGAGCGGTGGCGACCAAGATCGATCCCGATACGGGAATCGCTCTGCGGTTCGCCACGGCCATCAGACTCGCTCTGGCTGTCGATTACCTCGTCGATCATTCTGTCCGCCCGCTCCAAGCAACGCCCAGTGAACACCTGAACGTACCGTTGTGTACGTACGGTGGCCAATAGGCAGGTTTATGGTGTCTCGACGGTGCCTCGTCGGCTGCGTGGCTGTCAGTGGTGCCCCGTAGGGTGGCGCTTGTGGGAACGGTGGTCACAACCGGATTCGGGAACAGTGCACTCGACACGCTGGTTGGGGTGCTCGATCGTGGCGCCGATCCATTGGCTCCCGCCCTGGTGGTCTGTCCTGGACCATTGGCCGCAGTAGGCGTCCGACGAGCGCTCGGTAGGCGGCTTGGCGGCGTCGCCGGGGTCGACTTCGTCACCCTCGATCGATTGGCCGAGGATCTCAGCCTCGGGTCGCTTGCACGTGTTGGCCAGCGAGCAGCTTCGACTCTCGAACTCCAAGCAGCCGTGAGGGCCGAGCTGAAGGCCCAGCCCGGTCTCTTCGGTTCGGTGGCCGGCCATCGAACCACCGAGGAGCGGCTTGTCAGGCTGGCCAGCGACGTTGTTGGCCTCCCTCGCGACGAGCGAGCTCGACTACGAGCTACCGCGGGCCTCACCGGCGATTCCTTCCGAGTGCTCGACGGAGCAGCTCGGCGTCTCCAGCCGGTGCGGGTGCCCGATCACATCATTCAACTGGCGGTCGAAGCCGTCGAAGAAATGGCCGAAAGGGCCCGAGGTCAGATAGTCATCTACCTGCCCGAGCCGGCGAGGCCCTATGAGCATCGCTTGTTGGCCAGTCTGGCGAAACGTCACGAGTGCACGGTCATCATCGGCCTCACCGGTCACGACGACATCGACCGCCGGCACCTCAAACGTCTGGCCGCGTGCGGTATCCATACCGCGGGCGACGATCGTCCTGTAGAGCCCGTCGGGGCCAGGGTGCTCGAGGTTGCTGATCCCCAGGACGAAGTTGGGGCCGCGGTGCGGGAGTTGTCGGCGTGGGCAGCTGCTGGAACGCCGCTCCCACAGATGGCACTGCTCTATACCGCCACCGACCCGTACGCCACGCTCATCGAGGAGGCCTTGGAGGCCTCCGGTCTTCCCTACTCGGCGCCCGGTCACCGGCCGCTGGCGGCCTCGTTGAGTGGTCGGACACTTCGTCGCCTGCTTCGGCTGGCCGAGACGGGCCTCGAACGGGCGTCGCTGATCACCCTGGTGTCCTCGGCCCCCATCGTCACTCCCTCGGGATCGCCGGCGGCGGCCACGTTGTGGGATCGGCTTTCCCGCCAAGCCGGCGTCGTAGACGGTGACGACTGGGTCGATCGGGTCTCCGCCCTGGGCCGGCATCTGGAGGACGACAACGCCCGCGTGGCCGCCGATGAGTTGTTGGCTTTCGTCCAGGATCTCGATGTCAGGCTCAGACCGGCCGAACCGCCGACTAGCTGGAGGGGCTGGGCCAACTGGGCCGGCGATCTGCTTTCATCGCTACTTCG
Source organism: uncultured Acidimicrobiales bacterium (assembly GCA_937930655.1). Taxonomy (GTDB): domain Bacteria; phylum Actinomycetota; class Acidimicrobiia; order Acidimicrobiales; family SZUA-35; genus JAHECQ01. Next base: position 5,557 of record CALHBU010000150.1, read on the forward strand.
TGTAGACGGATCGTGGCCGGCACTAGAAGTGGTGGCGCACGAGCATCTTCAGTCTGTCCTACAACGCATTGGCGGCCTCGACGGAGTCGACGAGCAACCCAGTTTTGAAGCATTGGCCACCACCATCGAAGCCGAACTGGATGCGGCGCGGGTGCCGGGCCGACCAGCTGGCCAGGGTTTGGTCGTGGCGCCGGTCTTGTCGGCCTATGGGCTTGGCTTCGAACGAGTGGTCGTCGTCGGTCTGAACGAGGGCACGTTCCCTCGAACTGGTCGAGACGACAGTCTTCTTCCCGACCAGGCCCGTGTGTTGGCCGGTGGCCTGCTGCCTCCCAGCTCCGAGGCGACGGCCCTTGATATCCGTGCTCTCTCGGCCCTGGTGTCAGCGTCGGTCAGTCAGCCCTTACTTACGTCGGCCCGGGGCAGTCTGAGAAGCCGTCGATCAAACGTCTGGCCCCGGCGTCTTGACCATCTGGTGGAGCAACCGATGGTCGTGCTCGAGTCCCATCATCGTGGGCTGGCCGATCACGGCCGCCCCGCATCGCTCGATGATCTGGGCCTCCGAAGCCTTATCCGCCATGTCGACCGGGGCGACCCGGTGCAGACCCACCGGCTGGCGTCTCTCGACAGCGTGTTGGAGGCCGGCCTTCGTCGACAAGACGATCGTCATCGTGGTGTCCTCACCTCTCATTCCGGACTGGTTCCCGCCGGCGTTGTCGACCCCGGTACTCGCTTGCTTTCGCCCACCGCCCTCGAGGATTACTCGTCCTGCCCCCGGCGCTACCTCTTTAGTCGGGTTCTTCGGCTTGGCGAGGACGAGCGACCGGAACGCATCGAGGAGATCACAGCCCGCGACCGAGGCACCTTGGTGCATCTCATTCTCGAGCGGTTCGTTGGTGAGGCGATCGCCAACGATGCGGTGCCCGAACCAGAACAGCCGTGGTCGGCGAGTGCCGTCGATCGCCTGCTCGAGCTGCTCGGACAGTCGCTCGACGAGGCTCGGGAGCAGGGCATCACCGGTGGTCGAGTCCAAACCGAGGTTCTCCGCTGGGAGCTCACCAACGAGGCGTTGGAGTTCATCGAGACCGACAACGAACTGCGGTCCAGTCACCGGTCGCGCCCCGTCGCGGTCGAGCGGCGGTTTGGCTTCGAGCCCGACGATCCAGGTCGGGTCGATGTTGGCGACGGCCGTCAGCTCCTCATGCGGGGCGTAGTGGATCGCATCGATCTCACCGACGACGGAGGATTGCTGGTCATCGACTACAAGGGTGGGTCAGCCACGCCGTTCCAGAAGATGAACGACGACCCTCTCCGGGGCGGTACCCGGCTTCAGCTTCCGCTCTATGCCAGGATCCTGGCCGATCAGCTGGACCGCACCGGTCCCCGCACCGCGTTGTACTGGCTCACAAAGCACAAACAGCTCAAACATCTGCTGCTTGACGAAGCACTCGAGAACGATCTCGACGGGCACATCACGTCGGCGCTCGATGGCATCGGCGGTGGGCTCTTCCCAGGGCTGCCGGGCACAACCGTCGGTTGGCCTCGACTTACCTTCGAGAACTGCAAGTTCTGCGACTTCGACCGCATCTGTCCCACCGACCGCCAGCGGGAGTGGGAAGGCGTCCAGGACGATCCGGCACTCACTCCCATCGACCTGTTGCTGGGGCGTAGCCCAGAACCCACCTCGGTCACCGTTGCCAGCCGTGCGGAGGAGCCGTCCCAGTGAGCCCTGTTCCCCACGACGGTAGGCCGGCCGATGCCCGGGGCCCGGAGCTTGTCGATGCGGCTGCCCGGGCCACCGTTACCACCGACCTCGATCGCACGCTGTTCGTCGAGGCGGGGGCGGGCAGCGGCAAGACCTCTTCGTTAGTGGATCGCATCGTCTCGCTGGTTCGGGATGGTGTTCGAATCGACAGCATTGCCGCTATTACCTTCACCGAAGCGGCTGCCAGCGAGCTTCGCCATCGAGTGCGCGACACCCTCCGGGCGGAGGGGGAGCGGGAGAGAAACGAGCTGCTGTTGGAGGCCGCCTCGGGTACTGAAACAGCACCAATCAGCACCCTTCATGGTTTCGCCAGGCGTCTTCTTCAGCAGTATCCGGTCGAAGCGGGCCTGCCGCCCGGTTTCGAGGTGGTCGACGAGATCAGCAGCATTCTGGAGTTCGATGAGGCGTGGCGCATCTTCGTCGGTCGTATCGGAGACGATCTCGAGTTGCTCGACCTTCAGTCGAGGGCCAGCGTGCTCCGGCTCCAGCTCCGGCACTTTCCCGAGGTCGCTCGTCGTTTCGACGACAATTGGGATCTGCTCGAGACGGTCGAGCTTTCGCCCCCGTCGTTGTCGTCGATCGACTTTGATCCCTTGCTGGCTCACCTTTCCGACGTTGCTGCGCTGGCCGATAACTGCCCGTTCGCCGATGACCGTCTGGCCATGGCCTTGCGGGCCATGGACGACCAGTTGGACTCCATTCGACAATCTGACCCGCTCAACCAGATCAAGCGGTTGCAACACTTCACCTGGCCCAAAAGGAATGTCGGCAAGAAGGGCAACTGGACCGAACCTTCGGTCGACTCGGTTCGAGCCGAGCTGGAGGGCGCCAGAACCATGGTTTCCGAGGCCCTCGGTCGTCTCAGCGACGAGGTCCTGAAGCACTACCTGGCTTTGGTCGCAGCATTCGTGGCCGAGCGGGTGGCGGTGCGCCAGGCTCGCGGTGAGCTGTCGTTTCACGATCTATTGGTGTTGGCCCGTCGGCTGCTGCGTTCCAACGAAGAGGTCCGGTTTCGGCTGCATCAGCAATACGCCCGGCTTCTACTCGACGAATTCCAGGACACCGACCCCATTCAGATAGAGCTCGCAGTGCTCCTGGCCTCTGGCGAGCCGGTCGGCGACGAACCATGGGAGGTGTTGGCCGAGCGGCTTCCACCGGGCCGCCTCGTCGTGGTCGGCGATCCAAAGCAGTCGATCTACCGTTTTCGCCGAGCCGACATGGCGGTTTACAGCAAGTCGGAGAAACGCCTGGTGTCGGAGCCGACCAAGCTCACTACCAATTTCCGATCGGTGCCGGACGTCGTCGGTTTCGTCAACCACCTGTTTGGCACTGCCATCGGTGAAGGAGTCGACGAAGCCCAACCGGCCTACACCCCCCTGACCCCCAATCGGGAGGCCTACGACGGACCCGGCGGGGCGCCGGCCGTTGTCGTATTGGGCGGTCCTCACGACGACAAGCAGGCGGGCGAAATGCGTCAGCTGGAGGCTGCCGACATCGCCGCTTTCATTTGCCGGGCTGTGGGCGACGACGAGCGCCGGGTCTTTCGCGATGGTCAGTGGCGGCCGGTCCGGCTCCAGGACATTGCTGTTCTCATCCCATCCCGGTTGTCTCTGCCGGCACTCGAGTCGGCGTTCGGTGCCGTTGGGCTTCCCTTCCGCCCCGAGACCAGTTCGTTGGTCTACGCCACCGAGGAGGTCAAAGAAGTGCTGGCCGGGGTCCGAGCCGCCGTCGATCCCGCCAATTCGGTCGACGTGGTTGGTGCTCTCCGTTCCTCGCTGTTTGCTATCGGCGATGACCTCCTGCTGTCGTGGAAGCTGGGTGAAGGCACGTGGGACTATCGGGCAACCGTTCCGAGCGGACTGGTCGACCACCCGGTCGCCGCTGCGTTCGCTGAGCTTCAGACTTGGCACGATCTTCGCTGGTGGATGGAGCCGTCAAGCCTCATCGAGCACATCGTCCGAACTCGCCGATTGCGGGAGCAGGCGCTGGCCTCCAGTCGTCCCCGTGACCGTTGGCGGCGCTACCGCTTTCTCAGCGATCAGGCCCGTGAGTTCTCGGCGGTACAGGGTGGCGATCTTCACGACTTCGTTCGCTGGGCCGAGATTCAGGCCAGCGATCTGGCTCGGGTCACCGAACCCATTCCCTCCGAGCCTGACGACGATGCGGTTCGCATTCTCACCGTGCACGGCTCGAAGGGCCTGGAGTTTCCAATCACGGTGCTGGCCGGTGCATCAACGGCGGAACAGTCCCGCAACACCGGTCCGACGGTGCTGTTCTCCGACAGCGGCGAACCCGAGGTCAAGCTGGGCAAAGACCGGGTCACCGCCGGTTTCGATGTTCATGCCTCGGTCGAAGAGGTTCTGGACCGGCACGAGCGCATCCGGCTCCACTATGTGGCCGCCACCCGCGCCCGTGACGTCCTGGTGGTCAGTGCCCATCACAAGGCCAGAAGCACCAGCATGGGACGCCGCACCCACGACGCGCTCGAGAATTGCCCCGTCGAGTGGGAGAGATTCGAGATTCGGGGCGACGAAAGCTACGAAGTCCTGCCGCCAACACAACTTCGTCTTGAGTCGAGCGATTACGAGGGCGAAGTGCGGCGCTGGACCGAACAGCAGGAAAAAGTGG
>CALHBU010000151.1 GCA_937930655.1 uncultured Acidimicrobiales bacterium
CGGGCGCAACACTGATCATGGGAGTCGACTGATGGCAGACGCACCGGCAGAGATCCAACATCCACTTCCGTACGCCTCGTGGGAAACCAGGGGCTACTGGGAAGGGGCAGGGCGGGGCGAAATCGTGCTGCAGCGCTGCCCAAGCTGCAAAATCGTTCAGCACAAGCCGCGGGGAGTGTGCGCGACCTGTCTTGCCGGCGACCTTGAGCATTTCGTGGCCAGCGGCGGCGGCACGGTCTACACCTTCACCGTGACCAACCAGAACATGGCGAAGGGCTTCGCTGAGGCCTGTCCCTATGTGATGGCCTATGTCGATCTTGATGAGGGGGTTCGAGTCCTCAGCAACATCGTGGGGTGCGACCCGGCCACCGTTGCGATAGGGATGAAGGTCGTGGCCGACTTCGCAACCCAGGAACGTGACGATGGTGAAGCATTCGCTGTCCCTCGATTCCGTCCAGCTGACGCGTGATCCTCGATCTTCACACCCACAGCATCAAGTCTGACGATGGTCGGGCCAAGGTGGAGAACTACTGCAAGTGGATTCGGAAGAAGGAACTGCCGCTCGATGGTTTCGTTCTGACCGAACACCGGCAGTTCGATGCCACCTCTGACTATCGGCATCTCGAAGACGAGTACGGGCTGGTGATCCTCAAGGCCAGCGAGGTCGAAACCGACTACGGCCACGTCCTGGTGTTCGGGGTCAACGACGACCTGGTTAATAGCTTTGACTTCGCCAAGGTCGACAACCCGCTACCCATGGTGCTCGAGGCCGCCGATCGTTGTGGAGCGTTCGCCGCGCCGTGTCACCCCGGTCGCAAGAATGTCGGGCTGTTTGCTCACTACGAGAACAAGGGCGCAGTCGACGGGGTACACACCGTCGAAGTTCTCAATGGCGGCAGTATTCCCGGTGAGGACGAGCTCTCGGTTGAGCAGGCCGGCCAGCGGGGCTACGCCGGATTCGGCGGTAGCGATAGCCATATCGTGAGCCGGATCGGCTACTGCGCCACCGATTTCGATGCCGACATCGCAGACATCGACGACCTTGTGGGAGCTCTCCGCACCGGAAACTTCCGAGCCGTCACTTATCGTGAGCAGGAGAGCTAGTGAGTGAAGAGAACCCCCTCGATCTCGAGGCCATTCGTTCCGAGTGGCTTGGTGTCGAGTTCGATGAGAGAACCTTCGAGCCCGAGGCATCGCGCATGATTGCCTGGGCCGAGGCCTGTGGCGAGACCGATCCTCGTTTCCTCGACGAGAATCACCCCGACTTTCAGGCTCCGCCCAACATGACGACCATTTTCAATTCCGGTCGGTTTCTCCCCGAGGGGTTTCCCAACATCGGGAGTGGCTTTGGCATCGATGGCGGAAAGACGGTCGAGTGCTTGGCTCCTATCCGGGCCGGTGACGTCCTGACCGGAACGGCGACAATCGCCGACGTGTTCGACAAGACCGGCCGCTCGGGAACCATGGTGTTCATCGTGCAGCGCATGACGTTCAGCAATCAGAGCGGCGAGCCGGTGAGTGTTGTCGACTGGAAGACGATCAGGGGAATCTGAGCCGATGCGATTCGAAGACGTTGAGTTGGGTGACGAGCTGCCGGTCGAACATCCCGATACCTCGCTGCCAAAGATCGAGCAGTGGTGTGAAGCCGCCGATCAGCACTTTGCCCGATTCGTCGATCACGAGGCGGCCAAGGCCGAGGGACTCCCGGGAGCTCTTGTCCCCGGGATCATGAGTCAGGGATTCCTCCTGGCCATGATCCACCGCTGGGCCCCCGGCTGCACCGTGCACAAGATCGACACCGTCTTTCGAGGGCCGCTGGTCATCGAAACCGAGCTCACCATCACCGGTGCCGTCACCGACACCGACGACGAGACACGGATGGCGGAGATCGATCTGACGATCGCCACCGAAGAGGGGCGCACCGGGGTGATTGGCACCGCACTGGTGTCCTTCGCTGGCTGAGCCACATCGGGCGAGTCGAACGACTCGATAGATCCGCACTTTTCTTGGGCTTGTTTCCATTGATGTCTGGGTCGATCGACCCATTAACGACGCCCGTTTTTCCGCCGATGTTCTGGCATGGGTCAGTTCATTGACGAACAAGATTCTCGCCGGCCGGAAGAGTTTCCGCGTCTGTCCCAGCGCTACCGGGCATCGGCCGAGGTCGTCATCCACGTTCCCAGTCGCCGAAAGGTGATGAAGGGGAACCCAAAGCCGGTCGACGCCGACGTGCTCGATCTGTCGGTTGCCGGCGCCCTTCTCGTGGTACCCGAGGGCATCATGGCTGACATCGGCATTCGAATGAAGATCGAGCTGAACGGTTGCGCAGGTGTGGCTGAACTGCGGAACTTCCGGCCGGCAAGCGCTGATTCGACGTACTTCGGAATTTCATTCTTCTCCATGACCGATGAGCTTCGGGACGAGATCTTTCGGCTGGTGGCCAATGTCCGTTCCGGCGTAGAGGCCGAGGTTTGGGAGCGAGCCGAGTAGCCAACTGGCACCGGTAACGAGGTACCTCTCTTGAAGAGGTACTAGGTGGCATTGCCGCAGACCTGAGCTCAGACGTTTCCTACGCTTTCGTGTGGTGGAGCGCTGGCGGGCGAGAGGCAGAATCTGTTGAAGGCGACGGTGCTTTCCGTCGTGCTGGTCTCGGTCATGCTCGGTCTGGGCGTGGCGTTGAGAGCCGATGCCGGCCAAGCAGACTCTCTGGGAGTGTTCGGCGCGCTGGTTGACCAGAACGGCCAGAACGGCCAGAACGACCAGGCAGCCGCTAGCGAGTTGTCGGACTCGCTGGAACTACGGGCGCTAGCGAGTTCCGCAACGGTCCGGGTGGCTGGCCGAAATTGCACCGGTGTGTCGATAGGCAGCGGGTTCCACCTCGACGGAAAGCTGCTTACGGCCCAGCATCTAGTGACTGACGCCTTCGATGCCAAGGTTGATCAACCAGGACCCCCCGTCTTTTCTCCGGTTCTGCGCCGATCAGCCCAGCTCGATGTGGTCATGTTGGGCCCTGTCGACGGCGTGCAGCTGCAACTCAGCCGAACAACTCCCAATGCCGGGACCTCGGTGCTGGTCGCTGGGCATGGCGGAGGTGGTCCGGTGCAGTTGGTTGAAGGCACCGTGTTGCTCCTGACCGACGGAGCCCCGTACGGCTTCACCGGACGGGCGCTTCTGCTTGATGGGGTAGTGCCCGAGGGCTTCTCCGGTGGTCCGGTGCTTGACCATGAGGGCCACGTCCTGGGCATGGTGCAGGGGTATGAGCCGTCGCTCGATCTCACCGTGGCGATTGCAGCTGACACTATTGAAGAGTGGCTGAACGATGGGGCCGATGGAGATCTCCCGTCCGGTGTTTGCTCGTGAGCCGTTCTCAAGTTGGTTCCTCCGGCCGCCGATGTCGTGTCTATACTTGCCGCTCTCAGAGGGTGGCCCGAGTTCCTAGGGCTTCGAATTGATCGATCAACTGTGACAAAAGATAAGCGCCGAAGCGGCGCGACTGGCCTCGGCAAGGGGCTTGGCGGGATTTTGGGCGACGCATTGTCCGCCAATCGCGCTCCTGAAGTCTCGGGACTTCTCGGTGTGGCGAAAGTTCGGCGCGACCCTGAAGTCAGACGACTGGTGACTGAACTGGCGCTGGAATCGTTGGCAGCAGGTTTTTCAGCCGACGGAGCTCTCATCGTCGCTCGGGACGGGGAAGGCGAGCTGGCCTCGGTCAGCTCCCGTCTTCCTTCTGGCTGGAACACGCTGGAAGCGACGGCGTTTGAGAGTGTTGGACGGCTTTGGAAGCTGCTTGAAGACTCACCCACCACCTCGGGCTCCGATGTAATCGAGAACACCATCGGGGGTACCTCGGGCCAGACCCCCGTCGAGCAGGTCAAGGTTGGAGCGACCTCGGTGTTGCTCTGTCAGTGCTCAGCTGGATCACAACCGATGGCGGCGGCTGTCTTGCGTTCGACGCCCTTCGATCAACGGGAGCAACAAACCGTCTATCGCTTGGTGGAGTCGGTGGCAGTGGCGCTGCACGGCGACACCTCGCCTCCTGCTGATGCACAGATCCGGGTCCTCACCCGCGAAGCAGGCGAAGGGGTGTTGGCCGACGTGCGGGTCGATGACGGAACCGATCGCCGCAATGCGGCCTCGGTCGCTGCCGATCCGGTCACCGCGGTTGCCAGGGCTGCGGCCGAGTTGTGCGATGCAGCGTTGTCCGTCGAATTTGCCGGTCAGTCAAGGATTCAGTCCTGCCTGGTGACGGTCGTGACGCTGACCGACGAGCTCGGTGGCCCACTGTTTGGTTTGGCGGTAAGCGATCCGGCCTCCTCCACCGGGCCGGTCGAAGCAGTCTTCAGCGCAGCCAGCGTCGCCAACTACGACCCTTTTGTTTCTCTCGCCGACGGCTAGCTAGACCGAGCGAAAGAAATATCCGCTCGGGGTGACCCGTACATGGCCCCTTGGTTGAGTACGATCACTCACCGTGCTCAACGTGCTACGCGCCATCAAGCGTTTGTCCTCGCTGGGCCTGATTCTGGTAGCGGTGGCGGCAGTGGCAGCGGCAACAGCCCTCACGGTGATTCCCCAGGTCGGGACCATCATCACAGCCAACGACTCGACGGCAGCCGAGCTTGAGCTCGCCGACCTCGCTCAGCGATCATCGATGTACGCCGGCGATGAGACGTTCCTCACCTTTCTGGTCGAGGAGCAGAACCGAGAGCCGATCACCCTGGACGAAATTCCACAACCGGTTATCGACGCTGTCCTCGCCATGGAAGACGCTGACTTCTACCAACACGATGGGGTGAACTTCCGGGCCGTGTTTCGGGCACTGGTCACCAACATCAATGCCGGAGGCATCGAGCAGGGTGGATCGACCATCACCCAGCAGCTGGTTAAAAACGCCATCCTGGGCGCTCAGCAGGACTTCGATCGGAAGAGCACCGAAGCGTTCTACGCCCTCCGTCTCGAGCGTCAGCTGACCAAAGACGAAATTCTCGAGCGTTACCTCAACACCGTGTACTTCGGTGCTGGAGCCTACGGAGTGCAAGCGGCAGCCGAGACCTACTGGGGGATGGAAGACGTCAGCGATCTCGATTGGGAACATGCCGCGCTCCTGGCCGGTCTCATTCGGAACCCCACTCGCTACGACCCGACCCGGAATGCAGAGTTCAGCCGTGCCCGGCGAGCCACCGTGCTCGACGTACTGGTCAAACAAGAGGTGCTGACCGACGATGAAGCCGAGCGGTACAAGCGAACTGCTCTACCCGCCGAGCGTCAGACCCCCTTCGACATCAAGCCGACCGACTATTTCATCGAAGAGGCACAGAAGGAGCTCTTCAACAATCCTGATATCCCGCTTGGCGAGACTGAAGAGGAGCGGCGGGCCGCCATCTTTTTCGGTGGTCTGAAAATCACAACGACGTTCGATTTGGCGGCCCAAGATCTCGCACTGCGAGCGAGGGAAGAGATCCTGCCTCAGGACGATCGTGGCTTCACTATTGCCATGATCGCCGTCGACACCCACACCTCGGCGGTGCGGGCCATGGTCGGTGGCCCTGATTTCCAGCGGGACCAGTTCAACCTGACAACCGATGGTTTCCGTCAGCCGGGCTCGTCGATGAAGACCTTTGTCTTGGCCGCCCTGTTCGAGGCCGGATACACACCGCGCGACACCGTTCGGGGCGACTCGCCCTGCAAGTTCGACAATCCCGGTTCCAATCCGCCCTTCTACGAGGTCAAAGGTGGTGGCGGTGGCGTCCAGAGCATCGCCTCAGTCACCCGGTCGTCCAACAACTGTGCTTTCGTCCGTCTTGGTCAGGTCGTCGGAAACGACGCTGTTGTTGATGTTTCGCAACGGCTCGGAATCACCACCCGTCTTGAGCCGTTCCTGTCGCTGCCCCTCGGTGCCCTCGAAGTCAAGCCCATCGAAATGGCGACGGCCTACGCCGCCATGGGTAACGACGGCATCTACAACGCCCCGTACTATGTCGAGCGAATCGAAGACAAGGACGGCAACGTAATCTACGAGCATCGCCCCAACGGTCGTCGGGCCATCTCTACCCAAAGCGCCCGGCTCATCACAGAGACGTTGGCCAGCAACGTTCGAGGAGGCACCGGTACAGCTGCCCGTCTCGACAACGGCCACGAAGCGGGCGGCAAGACGGGCACGGCGCAGAACTACGAAGATGCCTGGTTTGTGGGCTACACCGACTGTCTGGCGACAGCAGTTTGGATGGGCCACCCCGATGAGAAGGTTCCAATGAGGAATGTGCCGGGCTGGGGCAACATGTTCGGTGGCAAGGTGCCGGCGACCATGTGGGGTGCGTTCAACAACGGCTATCACGCCGAGATCGACGAACCCTGTGTGTTCGACGAGCCTGAGCCCTACGGCGGCGGTCGGTATCTAAAGGTTCCCGGCGAGATCGGATTCTGCAACTCCGGCGATCGGGGTTCGTCCACCCGTAATACCCGTCTCCGGGATTCCGATGGTGATGGCGAGGTTGACTGCTTCGAAGTCATCGTCACCACTACCGCTAAACCGGCCGAGGATACATTGCCCGAAGGGCAGGGTGATCCCCGAGAAGACGGTGGTGGCGGAACCACGGCACCACCGGCGACCCCAGCCCCGACCCAGCCGCCCGCCACTCAGCCGCCCGCCACTCAGCCACCCGCCACCGAGGCCCCCACCCAGCCCCCGGCGTCGGGCTGATGGCCTCCCCGGAGTACGAACAGCTACTGGTGGTTCAAGGGCTGGACACCAAACTCGATCAACTCCGCCATCGTCACGCTCACCATCCAATCCGAGCAGAGTTGGATGAGTTGGCGGTCACTCGGGCCGAGCAGCAACTGGTCGTCGACAGCCATGCCGAGGCCAAGCACGAACTCGACCGTCAGCAGAAACGGCTCGACGACGAGGTGTCGATCATCGAGCAGAAGCGTAAGGAAATCGACGGGAAGCTCTACGACGGCTCTGTCTCGGCTACCAAGGACCTCCTGGCGCTTCAGGAGGAGGCCCGCATGCTGCTCGAGCGTCAGACC
>CALHBU010000152.1 GCA_937930655.1 uncultured Acidimicrobiales bacterium
GGTGTTGGCCGACCTTCGCTTCGATGGCACTCGGCCCGCACCCCTGGCCGCCAGAGTGGACACGGCCACCGTGGTCTCGGTGGGGTCGGTCTCCAAACTTGGCTGGGGCGGACTCCGGATCGGTTGGCTGCGAGCCCCCGACCCGGTGGTTCGGCGACTCGTGCGATCTCGGTTGGTCGACGATCTCGGCAGTTCGGTGCCATCTCAAGTCATCTCGACCGCAGTACTTGGCGACTTCGACGTAATCGCCGAGAGCCGCCAGCGGACGCTGGCCCGGCGAGCGGAGTTAGCCGAAGGCTTGCTGGCCGACCTGTGTCCGGACTGGCGGGTGACAACGCCGGCCGGCGGACTAAGCCTGTGGATCGACTTGGGCGAAATCAGCGCAGAGACACTGGCTGCCAAAGCCGCTGCTCGGGGGGTGATTGTGGCCACTGGCGACGCCGCCTCAGTCGTTGGCGGCGGCCAGAGCCACATTCGTCTTTGTTTCGACCGTCCGGTACCTCAGCTTCGCGAAGGCCTCCAGCGGTTGGCCGCGGCTAACGCCGATCTCAGAGAAGCGTGAACTCGATACGCCGGTTGATCTGCTGCTGCTCAGGAGTGTCGTCCGGGTTCTCTTTGAGCTGCGTCTCGCCGTAGCCCACCGAGGTGAGGTCATTGGTGACGTCCCGGGCTTGAAGAGCAGCGACAACGGCATCGGCCCGTAGCTGGCTGAGACTCTGATTGGAGGCGTCATCGCCTCGGCTGTCGGTGTGTCCACCAACCTCGACAGCTGCTTCGGGGAAGCTCTTGAGTATCTCTGCCGCCTCGTCGAGGGTGGCCTGTGACTCAGCGATGATGACATCGGTGCCGGATTCGAAAAGGATCGGCTCCAGCTGGACCAGCTCGTTCAGCGCGCTGACGACACCAGCCTGCTCGCTCAGCTCAAGGTTATTCACGAAGCCGGTACCGAGTCCGGCCGCGCCCAGTGACTCGCCGAGACCATCGACCACATCGCCGCTATCGAGGGTGCCGTTCACCGTGAGGGTGTAGGGATCGGCGCCCTCCTCGACGACGAGTTGATCGTCGATCTGGTCGGCCGTGTAGTGCTCGGCTGCTGCCGCCCGAATGCTCTCGGCGGCTTCCTCACTCGGCACGGTTCCGGCCAGCACGATGCTGTCGTTGGTGGCGTCGACCACGGCATCAGCCGGAACAACGGCCGGAGCCGCTTCTTCCTCTTCCGCGGCTTCGGTAGTAGTGGTTTCCTCGGCCGGGGCTTCGGTGGTGGGGGCTGGTGCGGCTGACGTCTCCGGTGGGTTGTAACCAAAGAAGCCGGCCAGAGCCAGCATCGACACCAGGATGGCGGCCAGAACGGCTATGCCGGCCATGCCGCCAAAAGCGACATCGCCGTCGTCGGCGACGGCGGGCGCTCCCCCGAGAATGCCGGGGCGCCGCTCCGGGTCGTCCTTGCGGGCGTCTTTGGTTTCAGCGGTTCCGTCTGCCACGGAGGTCCCTTTCGACTGGTCAGTCAGCTTTGACTGATCGGTCATTCTGGCAGCTGGATCGGAAGACAGCTACTACGCTCAGAAACCATGAGCACGCTGTACGCAGAAGCGGGAATACCAGTCCGGGCCGATCTCGCTCTAGCTCACCAGCAGACGGTTGAGTCCTGGGCTGCTCCCGGCGATTGGTGGAGCGCATCCGAGCGTCTGGCCATAGTCAACGAGGTGAGGCGGGCGCGGGCGGCCGACGAGCTGCCGCCCTGGGTTCGACCCTCGACAGTCGATGGGCTCATCGATGCCGGCCATGTCCTGCCTGCCGCTGCGGTCGATGCAGTGTGGCGGCTCACCAACCACTCGGGCACCCTCACCGGCGAGTGGTATCAGCAGGCGATCGACGAAGGCCTCTCGCCCGAACAATACGTCGAACTAGTCGGGGTAGTGGCTACCGCCAACTGCCTCGAGGTATTCGCCGCGGCGATCGGGATCGACTCGATTCCGTTGCCGGTTCCGGCCGAAGGAGAACCGGTTCGGCAATCGGTGGCTGGCGCTGCCGTTCGGTCCCACTGGGTACCGACGGCCGATGTTCGTGGCCCGAATGTCGGAAAGGCATTGACCGCATCCCCGGTTTCGGTGGCCGACTGGAGCCGACTCTCCGATGCCCAGTACGTGCCCATGGAAGCTCTGTTGGCCGATCTGACCTGGAACCGGGGCACGCTCGATCGAATGCAGATTGAACTGCTGGCGGCCCGCACCTCGTTGCTCAACGAGTGCTTCTATTGAACGACCTCCCATTCGATGCTGCTCGGTCTGAGCGGCAGCCAAAGTAACGCCGAGATCGAGTTGGCCAACGTCACGGGCAGCGACCATGGCGATGGAGGCGTGGCCAAAGGCCAGCTTCTGGCTAGCTTCGCCGAGGCGGTCCACGACGGAGCCGATGTCGCTGCGGTGCGAGAGGAAGTCCTGGCCGAACTCGGCCCGGAATCCATGGTCGATGCGGCCGCAATCTGCGCCAACTTCAACATGATGGTGCGGATTGCCGATGGCACCGGAACCCCACTCGACGCCGGCACGGTTCCACCGTCGGAGGAGCTCCGGAACGAATTGGGGCTCGACGACCTGGTCAGTCGCCGGCTCGACGCCAGATGACGTTCAGGCACCGCTGATCAAGGGGCCCCGGAGCCCAATGGTCCCACAGTCCCATCACCGCCCCCCGGCTGTATTCGTGCCAGGAAATGGCATCGTCGGCCGCTGCTCGCCGCACGGTTTGGCGCATGCCACCTTCGCTGGCCGTGTAGCCGGCCCACACACCGGGCCAATCCTTGGTCGAGCCGACCTCGGTCACGGTCAGACCGGAGACAACCCTCGTCCGATTGCGATGGGAGTGACCTGACGTGAGCAGCACGTCGGGGTTGGCCGCGGCCAAGGACCGGAGAAAAGGCATGACCTCCCGCCGATTGATGCTGGGCGGCCAGTGGGTCATCACCGGGGCAAAGTGGAAGCTGTGATGGAGGGCCATCAGGACGGGCCCGTCGGCCGCTCTGGCCGCTTCGATGAGCTCGTCGCCAACCCGGCTGAGGGTGCCGGTGGGCTGACGAACGATGGTGGAGTCGCCGACGACGACCGTTAGGCCAGCAAGCGATTGCTGGGTAACACCGAGCTCGTAGCGAAGCTGTCGGTTTCCGACCGTGTCGGGAAGCTCGGCGTCGGAGAAGTCATCGACGTCGTGGTTGCCTGGAACCAAGATCATCGGCAGATCAGGGAACTCGTCGACCAACTGACCCAGCAGTTCGTAGTCGCCTTCCCGCCGATGATGCGCCGCATCGCCTTTGATGAGGAGCAGTTCGGCTCCCCATTCGATGGCCTCCCTGATGCACGCCCTCGCACAGCGGATGGGATGGTCGTCGGCGTGGGTGTCGGCCTCGACCATGGTCTTGAGGAAGCCCCAGCGAGTCGAACCGAGATGGAGGTCGGAGATGGTCGCCACCCGGGACAGCTCCTCACCCGGTAGGGCGGCAAGGGTTGTAGCCGTCAACGAGGTGACACCGTTGCCATGTTCGACATCGATGGCGTGGGACTGGCCCGGCTGAAGGCCGGTCAACACCAACGAGCCGGGACCTCCCGGGTGATCGGTGCGTTCGGCGAAACTGTCTCCCGCCCTAGCGCTGACGACACCGGCCGGCAGATTGCCCCAGGTGAGCTGAACGGTGGTGTCTTCGACAGCCCAGACTCGAAGGGGGGAGGCAGTGAAGGGCGGTTTCCGCCTCACGTCAGTCGGGTATCCCGACGACCAGCGCCAGCCGATCGCTTTCCCTGGCCCGAAGAGCCGCTCCGACCCGTTGACGTTCGAGGATCTGTTCGAGCGTCTTGCCACCCTGTGGAACGGGGTTGGCCTCGAAGAAAGCTGCGACCATGTCGACGTCACCGGGCTCGGTGAAGGTGGTGAGCCCGTCGACCATCCGAACGATGGAACTGGTGGGCAGGAGCTCGTTCAACCGGTCCCAGTTCTCGACAATGAAGGCCCACGTTGCCCGCCCGACCTCTCGGTTGGCTAGCGCTCGGCGGAGGAGGAATGGGCTGTTCTGGCTGCGAATCTCACCGCTGAGGATTGCCGGATGGAACCCGGCCACCAACTCGGGGTCGGGAAAATCGGCCAACGCGTGCAGATACCGGAGCTGTTCCTGTGGAGTAGTCGCCGCGTCGGACATGGCCCGGAAGTCATCGAAATCGGCCTGGTCGCCGATGGACGCAGTGACATCGACGGCGGCGGCCAGAATCGAAGCCTCGACCAGCTCGGGGTCGCGTCGTCCCTCGGCAGCCGTTCGGCGGGCCTCCTCTTGGATCTCCGGATCGTTGGCCACCGTTCCCATGGCCCGAATCAGGTCGCCTCGCAGTTGTCGGGTGCGATCGTCGTCGGCCGGAAGGGCCGAAAGACCGAGACCGGCCAGCATGGGGGCCAGTGCGTCATGAACGATGGACTGAAAGCTCACCCTGGCATCACCCGAAAGCAACCGGTCCAAACTGTTGAACCCGCTGATGAGGCGTTGCCACACCGAACGATCGGATTCGGCTGAGAGAGACTCGAGAAGGTTGAGAAAGGCGGTGGCCGTCATCTCATCGGCCAGCACGGCGGCCCAGGCGTCGTCGACCAGGGCGTAGCGTTCGACCGGCATGAGCTGCTCTTCGGCAATGTCGGCCAGCGCTTCGAGATCGTCGGGTGGATAGGCCACTCGCACGAAACTGGCGCCTTCGGCGTTGGCCACCAGCCACTCGGCCTTATCCGGAAGGGAGACCTCGATGGATTCCTCGTCGAGTAATAGCAGTTCGGTCTTCGGCTCGCCGCCAACTGGCTTCCAGCGGTAGCGCATTGGAACGGCCCACTGCTGGGGGTCGACGGGATCGCCACCGGAATAGGCGAACCGTTCCTGGCTGAACGTGACACCGGTGCGGTTGGGGTTCAACTCAGCTGAGATGAGGGGGAACCCTCCCTGATAGATCCAGCTGTCCATAATGCGCCGTACAGGGTCACCGGTCTCGGCCTCGATGGCATCCCAAAGATCGCTGGTATCGGCATTGCCGTAGGCGTGTTGTTCCATGTACCGCCGTATCCCGGCTCGGAAACGGTCCTCGCCGAGGTGTTGTTCGAGCATCCGGACCACCGCCGCCCCTTTTTCGTAGGTGAGGATGTCGAACATGCCCTCGGCATCTTCGGGACTGATCACCTCGAACTCGATGGGCCGGGTAGAGGCCAGACCGTCGGTATCGAACGCCGCGGTACGGGACAGACCGAAGTCGACCCAGCGTTGCCACTCAGGCCGGAAGGCGTCGGTGCATCGCATCTCCATAAAGGTGGCGAACGCTTCGTTGAGCCACAGCCCTTCCCACCACTTCATGGTGACGAGATCGCCGAACCACATGTGAGCCAGCTCATGATGGATTACATCGGCCGCTCGCTGGAGCTCCGGTTGCGTTGCGGTGTTGGGGTCGATGAGAAGGAGGGCTTCCCGGAACGTGATGCAGCCCAAGTTCTCCATTGCCCCGAACGCAAAGTCAGGGATGGCCACCATGTCGACCTTGTCCCCGGGATACGGGATACCGAAGTAGTCACTGAAATAGCGGAGTCCGAAGGCGCTGGACTCCAACGCAAAGGCCGTGAGGTCGCCTTTGCCAGGGACGTGAACGATTCGCAGCGGCACGCCGTCGACATCGACTGGATCGGTCATCTCGATGGGGCCAATCACGAAGGCAACCAAATAGGTCGACATCACAATGGTTGGAGCGAAGGTAATGGCGGTCCGGCCGTCGTCGGTGGTTGAACGAGCGGTCTCGGCGGTATTAGCCACCGCATCGTGGGCTGGGTCGATGACCAACTCGATCTCGAAGGTTGCCTTGAGAGCCGGCTCATCCCAGCAGGGAAAGCACTTGCGAGCGTGGGTGGCTTCGAACTGGGTCGTCGCCAACTTTTGAGCGATCTCGGCGTCGTCGGTGAACCGGCTCAGATAGAACCCGACCAGTTGGTCGTTGAACTCGCCGGTGAAGCTGATGTCGATAGTCACCTCACCTGCCGGGACAGCCCCGGCCAGTGTCATCCGTTCAGATTCGGCATCGATGGTGACGTCTCGCTCGACTCCGTCCACCGTCGCCCTGGCGATAGCCAGCCCGTCGTTGTTCAGAACGATCTCATCGACCGGTTCGGCGGCCGTAGCGGTGATGAGGACCGAGCCGGAAAAGGTCTCGTTCTCGAGGTCTGGTTCAAGGCGAAGCCGGTAGGCGCTGGGGACAACGGTCGTCGGTAGCCGGTGCGGGTTGTTCGACATCAGTTGAGACTATCCGTCAAGGCGTAGGCCTCGATGAAAGGGTTGGGAGCCCCAACGGGAGGTACTCAGCGAGAGGAAAGAGGCCAATCGAGTGTCGGCCTCGATCGACAGATAGTGTCAGGGCCGCTCAGGGAGATGAACAGTGAATCCAGAAGTTGATGTTGTTGGGGTCGGAAACGCAATCGTCGATGTAATCACCCAGTCAACCGACGACTTTCTCGCCGAACAGGGCTTGACCAAAGGCTCGATGAGCCTGATCGACGATGATCGGGCCCACCAGTTGTATTCGCTGATGGGCCCGGGGATCGAAGCCTCCGGTGGTTCGGCCGCCAACACCATGGCCGGGGTTGCCAGTTTCGGTGGTACTGCGTCATACATCGGCAAGATTGCCGACGACCAGCTCGGTGACGTCTTTGGCCATGACATGCGATCGGAGGGCGTGAACTTCGATTTTGTCCCATCTCCGGGTGGTCCGGCGACCGCCCGGTGCCTGATCCTGGTAACCCCTGATGCTGAGCGAACAATGAGCACCTTTCTGGGTGTCTCCGCCCTTCTTGAGCCAGGAGACATCTCGCAGGAAACGGTCACAGCGGGACGGCTGTTGTTCTGCGAGGGATATCTCTGGGATGTCGAGTCGGCCAAACAGGCCATTCGTACCGCCATGGACATGGCTCGGGCCGCCGATCGCAAATCGGCGCTGACCCTCTCGGACACCTTCTGCGTCGAGCGCCATCGAGACGAGTTCCGCCAGTTGGTCAGTGAGCGGGTCGACATCCTCTTCTCCAACGAAGAAGAGTTGATCTCGCTCTACCAAACCGAGAGCCTCGACGCAGCGGTCCAAGCCGCCAGCCAGGAGGTCGATCTGGCCTGTGTCACCCTCGGTGCCCGCGGATCACTGCTGGTCGAGGGGAACTCGATTACCGAAGTAGAGGCTGAGGAGGTCGGTGTTGTTGTTGACACCACCGGAGCCGGTGACCAGTACGCCGCCGGTGTCCTGTTCGGCTTGGCGGCAGGTAAACCACTGGCCGAGAGCGGCCGACTCGGGTCGCTGGCCGCAGCCGAAGTGATCTCTCACGTCGGACC
>CALHBU010000153.1 GCA_937930655.1 uncultured Acidimicrobiales bacterium
GGCATCGTCTCCGTCAGCTGCGCAGGCACTGGCCAGCAGTCCGGCTGCGAAGACTGCGGCCGACAGTCGCCGCCACGATGGAATCTGATTGGGTGTCACGGTGTTTCCTCTACAGAAGACGTTCTACAGGACCTGTCGGCCCCGAAGGTTGGGTTCTGAGTGTGAACGATTCGGTCCGGGTGGGAACCGGGGATATCCCCCATTCGTCTTAGAAGAAACCAGTCGATCCTTAGGACAGCAGAAACGAGAGGGCACGAGATGCAGAAGCAACCAGCAACACCACAAAAGGACCCAACGACCGTGGCCGGCCTCGTGGCAAGTGCCAGGGCCCGGCTTCTCGACATCGAAGATGGTGGCAAGTACCTCGAGAAGAGCCTCTGCACTGACGTTCTCCTCGACTGCCTGAACGTCGCCGTTCGACCGCCCGTGCAGAAGGTGATTCTTGGTCGGCTACCGGAATTCAGCCATGGGAACCTGACCCGAGCTGAGGACTTCGCCGTTGTGCTCGACGAGATCCAGTTGGCGTTGCAAGTCGATGCTGCCTTCGATGATTTTGACCTGGAGCTAGAAGCCCTCTGACCATTCGTCTTCGGCGCCGCCCTGATACTCGGGCAATGGTTCGCTGTCGTCCCTGGGTGGAGCCGGAGCTTGTGGTTGTCGGCGAGAGGCCGGTGCGGCTGAGCTCGGATCGCTCTCGTCGTCGGGCGCGTAGCCGTAACACATGGACACGCCATCAACATCGAAGGGTTTGCCGAGCGACGCAACGGTGAACTTCGACCAGTCGCCCGACTTCTTCTGCACCTCGACCAGTCCGCCATTCTTCAGCGCTGTTTCGAGAGTTTCGACGGGTGCCATGACGGCCCACTTCTCTGACTTGGTTTTGCGGAATCGAGGCGGCGGCAACTCACTCATGGTTCTGAGTATTACCGGGTCGACTGACAGTTGCTGACCCTCAATCGCCTTGGGCAGCCCACTCGGCATCGGTCCACAGCGGGCGGAGTTCGGCGGTGATGAAGTCGACCGTCCATCGAACCATCTCAAACCAGGGCAGCTCGACGCTCATGGCCTCGGTGAAGGCCAGACCATCGAGCAGAAGGGCCGCGTCTTCGATCTCCAGATCGATCGACCGTTCTGGACCTTTCAGTTCGGCCCATTCGTCGGCTGTCCAGGCGTTGTAGACACGATCCTCGAGGAGCACGGCCCGCATGGCGTCCTGGCCAATGCCCGGGCTGTGGTCGTCGAGGATGCCCAAGATCTGTCGCATCGCGCTAGCCGCCTCAATGGGAAGGGTGGCAGAACGAGGCAACATGGCTTCTGAGTCTGGCAAGCTTCTCGTTCGTGGGTAGAACCGGAGCAGGCCAAGCATCGTGAGCGGAAGCCTTCGCTATGTCGTCGGTGATGCCACCAGCCCTGACGGTGGTGACGACCGGATCATCGTGCATGTGTGCAACGACATTGGGGGGTGGGGGAGAGGTTTCGTTCTTGCTCTCTCGGCCCGGTGGCCAGAACCGGAAGCGTCCTACCTCCAGTGGTACGCAGCTCGGTCGACGAACGACTTTGCCCTCGGAGCTATTCAGTTGGTGCCCGTCGAGCCGTCGGTGTGGGTGGCCAACCTCATTGGGCAGCGAGATGTCGTGGCCGGCCCAGATGGTCCACCGGTTCGATACGACGCCATCGAGAAAGGCCTCAACTTGCTGACGACCGCAGCGAAAGACGGCGGGGCCTCGGTGCATATGCCGCGGATCGGCAGTGGCTTGGCTGGCGGCGACTGGGAAGTGATCGAAGGCATCGTGAATCGAACGTTGGTCGCCGGGGGAGTGTCGGTCACGGTCTACGACCTGGCTGGCTGAACCGTTTGACCTCAAGTCGACTTGAGGTCAAGGCTTGGTGTGAGCATCTTGATGAGTCAGAAACCGCCGGGTTGCAACAACCGACCAGACGGCTTCCAGGCCGGCGAATACCCATGCTTCGGTGGCGAGGCCGTAGAGCGCAGTGGCTGCACAGGCTGCAGCGAACACGGCGATCCAAACTCGCCCCCTTTCCTCCAAGGCATAGGAGATGACCATCACCGCAGCAGCGGTGGCACCCACGATGGTGAGCATGAGTTAGGAGCCTTCGTAGCGGGGACAGGTGGCGACGACTTGGCAGCCGCAGACCTGAATCTCGGACAGCAGTGAAATGGTTGTGTCGAGCTGGTCTCGTCGCTGTTGGAGTTCGGCAATCTTGGCCGTGAGCAGCTGCTGCCAGTTACCTGCGTCGTCGTCGAGGATCTGCTGGACTTCGTCGAGGGTGAAGCTCGCTCCTTTGGCCCGTTGAATAAAGTTGATCCGGCCGACGGTGGCTTGGTCGTATCGACGTTTGCCACCAACTCGGACCGCGGTTTCGATTAGGCCGATGTCGTCGTAGTAACGCACCGCTGACACCTTCAAACCAACGCTCGATGCCACTTCGCCAATCGATAGAAGCGCATCGCTCACGTCGAGACTCCGGCCATCCGATGGATTGTTGCCTGGCCCTCGGGATGCTCGCTGGTGACCGTCAAACGGATAGTGCTGCCGAGCCGTTGGGTTGTCGCAGTCAGCCATGAACGGCAACAGGTCCCCTCGCGCCGAGCGAGGTCAACGACTAAGTCGGCGACCTCGAGAGGAAAGGTCGAAACCGCTCCGTTGGGGACCCGTTGCGAAGACAGAGCAAGGGCACCGAGGTCAGCCCACTCGAGTCGTCGAATGGACTGCGCGTTGCTATCGAGATCGCAGTTGAGGTCGTCGGCCAGTTCGGCGTCGACTAGGTGCTGAGAG
>CALHBU010000154.1 GCA_937930655.1 uncultured Acidimicrobiales bacterium
CGGCCGAAGGTCAGCTGGCTGAGCCCATCGTCGAGCGCCGCAACGAGTGCACCGTCGAGAAGTTCCTCCTTTGTGTGCTTGTGACCCAAGAGTGTTGATTGTAGTGATCACTGAAACTACATTACGTAGTGATCACTACAAATGAGGTGGAGGTTCGAATGTCAGTCACCACGGAACTCAGACCACTCAGCAGGCCGGCGCCCACCAAAGGGAACCACTGATGACTGGCATGACACCGCAAGCGGCCACGGAGATCTTTCGTCGCCCGCCGGATCGATTCATCGACGTAGGCAACGGTTCGGTCGCCTACCGGAGGGTGGGCGACGGGCCCGACGTTGTGTTCAGCCACGGCTGGCCGGCCAACAGCGCGACATTCAGAGGCCTGCTTCCCCAGCTTGTCGAGCAGGTCACCTGTCATCTCATCGATCTGCCAGGCGCAGGCGATTCGAAGTTCAATCGATCAATAGTACCGAGCATCACAACCCACGCTGATGCATTGCGTCGAGTGGTCGATGAGCTCGAACTGGGAAGCTTCGGAGTGGTTGGACACGACAGCGGTGGCATGATCGCTCGGTTCGCCTTCTCCGGCGACGAACGCGTTCACGGTTGGGGCCTGATCGCAACCGAACAACCACCAAAAGCGCACTGGCGGTTCGCGTCATTCCTAGCGATTCGCAACATCCCAAGGTTCGAGAAACTGCTTGGATTTGTTGCCAACCAGCCACGGCTGCGTCGGAACAAGTTTGTCCTCGGTGACCTCTTCGCAGACAACGGACTCCTCGACGAAGAGTTCGACGAGCTTGTTCTCCGACCGTTGCGCGACGACCCAAACCGGCAATGGGCTGCGGGGGAGTTCGGTCGCAACTTCGACCTCGACCTATTCGCTGATCTCACAGCTTGTCACAACAGGATCGACGTACCCGTCCAGCTGGTCTGGGGTGAGGACGATCCGTTCTTCCCAGTCGAACGCACCCGCGCCATGTTGGCTGAGTTTGGTGGGCCCGCTGCTCTAGAGGTGATCGAAACGGGGAAGCTCTTCGTTCACGAAGAGTTCCCCGAGCGCACCGCGAAGGCGATCTTGCCGACAATCCGCGGATGACGATGGGCTGGCCTGCGCCGATCCAGCCCGCTCAAAGTGATGTCAAAACCACAATGAGTAGTGCGCGAGGGGGGACTTGAACCCCCACGTCCGTTAAGACACAGGAACCTGAATCCTGCGTGTCTGCCAATTCCACCACTCGCGCGAGTAGAGGCCTTGATGTTAGCGCCCGCCGCGCCGAAGCCGACAGTGCCAGCTACTGCTGCGGCGCTAGCGTTACCGCGATGGTGCTGCGCAACTTCGAGGACCGCCTCGAACGCCTCGTCGAGGGAATGTTTGCCCGCGCCTTCAAGTCAGGGCTGCAGCCGGTGGAGATCGGTCGCCGGCTGGTGAAAGAGGTCGACGCCCATCGGTCACTCGACGTTCGTGGTCGCACGATCGCCCCCAACCGGTTCACCGTTCATCTGGCAAGCGACGACGCCGAACGGTTCGCTCAGATCGATGCCTCGCTCCGGGCCGAGCTGGCCACCATCGTCCGCCAACACGCCCAGGAGCAGGAGATTCTCTTCCTCGGACGGGTGGCCATCGAGTTCATCACCGAGCCCGAGCAGGTGGTGGGCATGTTTCGGATCGACTCCGAGTTCGACGACCGTGTCACCGAAGGCTCACCCCCGGCCTACCTCCTGCTCTCCGACAACACCCAGGTGCCGTTGCCCAACGCCGTTGCGACCCTTGGACGGCTCCCCGAAAGCACCCTGGTGCTTTCTGATCCGAACGCCTCGCGTCGTCACGCCGAACTCCATCCTGATGGCGACACCTACGCCCTCGTCGACCTCGGCTCGACCAATGGCAGTCGGGTAAACGGCCGCCGAGTCGACCGGCAGGTGCTGGCCGATGGCGACCGCCTCACCTTCGGCACCATCACCGTTACCTTTCACGTGCTCTGAGGCAGTTGCGGCGGGTGGACCGAGCGCCGCCCATACGGCGAGTAATCTGTCTCCACGTTTCCGCTAGCGCTTCTCGCCATCCTGAAGTGGTGCCTCTTGGCCCTGCTCTACCTCTTCTTCTTTCGCGTCCTTCAGGCCACCTGGTATTTCTCCGGCGCACCAGCCACCGCGGGAGCCTCGACCTCCAAACGTCGGGACCGCCGACAGGCCAGAGTGCAGCAGCGGCAGATGGCTCGCGCATCAACGCCAACCTTCCGATCTCTTCGAATCCTCGAACCACCCGAGCTCGTAGGAATGGCCTTCGAGATCAAAGGGGAAGCCAACATCGGCCGCGCCGCCGGGTGCGAAATCACCCTGGACGACACCTTCATCTCCCAGGTCCATGCCCGGCTCAGCCTCAGCGAAGCAGGGGTCATGGTCGAAGACCTGGGGTCGACCAACGGCACCTATCTCAACCGGCAGAAGGTAACCTCCGGCTCAGTGGTTCAACCCGGAGATCAGATCCAGGTCGGCGGGACCATCATGGAGCTTCAGTGACATGGCACGGTTGAGGAACGGGGGACTGACATGAGAGTGGTCGGCGCTTCCGCCACCCACGTTGGTCAGGTCCGCGAGACCAATCAGGACCGAGCCCTGGTCTCTGGTTCCCTTGGTGCCGTTGCCGACGGAATGGGTGGCCATCTCGGTGGCGAGCATGCCGCCGCCTTGGCCATCGCCGAGCTCAGCGGCATCCGCGGCCCCGTCGACGAGCATCGACTGATCGAAGTGGTCGAGGCAGCCAACCTTCGCATCCATGAAGGTTCGGTAGAGCCCCAGTACCGGGGAATGGGCACCACCGTGGTAGCTGCAACCTTCGACTCCAGCCGCAACGTCATCACCATCGTCAACGTCGGCGACAGCCGGGGCTACCTCTTCAGAGAGCAGCGCCTCAGCCAGATCACCGTCGACCATTCGCTGGTCGAAGATCTGCTTCGGCAGGGGCGACTCACTGAGGAAGAGGCCCGGGTCCACCCTCAGCGCAACATCGTCACCCGAGCTCTTGGTATCGGTCCCGATGTCGAGGTCGATGCATTCGCCGTAGAGGTGGCGCCCGGCGACCGCATCGTGTTGGCCAGTGACGGCCTTTTCAACGAGGTTGAGGACGATGGCATTGGTGCCATTCTCGACCACCTCGTCGACCCGAAAGAAGCCGTAGACGAGCTGGTTCGGGTTGCCGTCGAGCGCGGTGGTCGGGACAACGTGACCGTTGTGATTCTCGATGTCCTCGAAGGCGACGACCCTACGGCCGGCGACGGAGCCGACGCCGCTCCCGTCGGTCGCCCGGTAGCCAACGACCAGTTCGCCAGCGACAACGGTGGCCCCGGTGGCGGCACCCTGGGCCCTGATCCAGCGGTGGCCGATCCAGACAAGAGCTCATTCTGGCGTCGCTTCCGCCCCCGCTCGATGCTCCTCACCATAGGAGTTCTCGGCGTCGTGGTGCTCGGCTTTGGCGGCACCGCGGTGTACGCCCGGTCCGGCTACTTCGCTGACGAACTCGATGGCGACGTCGTGATTCTCCGGGGCCGGCCCGGCGGCGTGCTCTGGTTCAAGCCATCGGTCGAATCCGAGACATCGCTCAGCGTTGACGAGCTCGATGGCGCCTCGCTCGAACGATTGGGTCAACGTCCCGTCTGGCCGACGCTCGAAGACGCCAGGGACTTCGTCGACAACCTCGAGACCCCCGTCGAACCGGACGCGCCAGAACCCAGCGACTGAACATGCGGCCACGAACAGTTGAGCTCGGCCTGCTGCTCCTGGCTTCGTTGATCACGGTGTCGGCCTACGGGCTGACCAGCCTCGGTCGAGCGGCATCCATACCGGCCAACATTGGCCCTTTCCTCGGCATCGTGCTGGTCCTGCTGCTCAGCGGACATGTGGTGATTCGCCGCCTGGCTCCGGCGGCCGATGGTCTGCTCCTCCCGCTGGCCGCCCTCCTCAATGGCCTGGGCTACGTGATGATCGCCCGCCTCGACCCGGCGCTGGCCGACAGCCAGTCGGCCTGGACCTTCATCGGTCTGGTCTGTTTCACCGCCACCC
>CALHBU010000155.1 GCA_937930655.1 uncultured Acidimicrobiales bacterium
CGTTCTTCCTCGACGAAGTTTCGAAGAGCAGAGACGGTGTTTGCCGTGGCGCCGTACAGACCAAACTGCAGAAGGGCGGCATTGACGGCGTCGTCCACCGCTAACGCTTCGCTGTCGGGCAGCAGCCCGTTCTGGTAGCCAGTCCATCGAACACGGCTGGCGAACTGAGATCGGGCCCAGTGCGAGCTGGCCGAGATCCAATAGCCGTTTTGTTTCCAACCAGCCACATTCGGAGGTTCGAATGGCTTCTGGCCCATGGAATCAAGCGTCCATTCGGGGTGAAGAACGTCGCACTCGAATCCGGTGTGTCGCATAGCGGCCACGGTGAACTCGATGGGGCTGCGAACCAGCCCGGTCCTCGCCTTGGCCGAAAGAAACTGGGGGTGAAGCAGGATGGCTCGGACAAGGGCAGTGATGTCCATGTTGGCCGACCGGAAGGAGGCGCTGACGTCATCGATGACCGACTGCTCCGGTTTGGGATAGGCCAGGAACGACCACAGCTTCTTGGCGATGAACTTGGACACCCGGGTCCGCGGTGGCCCGTTGACGAGATGGCTGATGATGTCGGGGCCGTTCCAGTTGGCGGTCACACCCATGAAGGTCTTCTGGCCGTAGTCATGGTCCTCGGAGGAGAACACGTACTGGTCGGTATCGCGATCGACACCGTGGCCAGTCCACGCTCTGGCCGCCGCCTGTACATCGTCTTCGGTGTAGTGGCCAACACCCAGAGTGAAGAGTTCCATCAGTTCTCGGGCGAAGTTCTCGTTGGGACTCCCGACGACATTGGTGTCGTTGTCGAGATACTTCAGCATGGCTGGCTGGACGGCCATGAGCTGGAGGAGCGTCTCCAGGTTGCCGAGGCCGTGTGTTCTGAACAGTTGGTTCTGGTCGAACATCATTTGATGGTCGCCGACCTTCTGCAGACCGCTGCACAGGTGACCGTGCCAGAACAGCACCATTTTCTCCGGCAGCGGTGCTGGCGACGTTCGGCAGCGCTCCAACCAGAAATGGGTCATATCGACGTAGCGGTCCCACCACGATCGGCTGGGGTTCAGATTGGGCACACCCTGGTTGACCGGTGGCGCCCCGCTGGTATCGAGGACAGCCTCGACGACATCGGGCCAATTCAGTGGGGTTAGAGCGTTGATTTCGGCGGGAAGACCGCCGAAGCCGACTCGGCTCAGCAAGTGGGCTACGTCGGCGAAAGGCGTAGGCATGTGGTCTTAACGACTCACTCATGGGGGCAACTTGAGGAACCGTCGGTAGATTTTTGAACTATGGCGGACGGTGCCCCGACGGTCACGTACCCGCCAGAGCTTCCGATCTCTGAGCTGGTCGACGAACTGGGCCGGGCCATCAGCGCCCATCAGGTGGTTGTGGTTGCCGGCGAGACAGGGTCGGGTAAAAGTACCCAGCTTCCGAAAATCTGTCTGGCCCTCGGCCGGGGCGATGTGGCCAACAGTGGTGCGCGGATCGGCCATACCCAACCGAGGCGGATCGCCGCTCGCTCGATAGCTGAGCGGGTGGCGGACGAACTCGGCACTGACGTTGGCGACGTCGTTGGCTATGCCGTGCGTTTCAATGATCGAGTTGGGGCAGCCACAAGAATCAAACTGATGACCGATGGCATCCTGCTGGCTGAGATCCAGCGGGACCGCATGCTGCGGTCGTACGACACCCTCATCATCGATGAGGCCCACGAGCGAAGCCTGAACATCGACTTTCTTCTTGGCTATCTCAAGCAGCTCCTCCCCCGCCGCCCCGACCTTCGAGTCATCATCACCTCGGCCACCATCGATACCGAGCGTTTCTCCGAACACTTCGACGATGCCCCCGTCATCGAGGTTTCTGGCCGTACCCATCCGGTCGAGATCCGCTACCGCCCGTTGTCGGGCCCTGAGGTGGCCGAGGAGCGTGATCAGACCGAAGGCATCTGCGACGCCGTTGTCGAACTGAGCCGTGAGGGTCCGGGCGATGTTCTGGTCTTCTGCAGTGGTGAGCGAGAGATTCGAGACGCGGCGGAGGCGCTCGAAGAACTCACCGGCGAACGGGGAAAGCTGCGGGGCACCGAGATCTTTCCTCTGTACGCCCGACTTCCAAGTGCTGAACAGCAGAAGGTGTTCAAGCCCCACGTTGGCCGACGGGTAGTGGTGGCTACCAACGTGGCCGAGACCAGCCTCACTGTTCCCGGCATCCTGTCCGTCGTCGACCCCGGCACGGCCCGGATCTCTCGGTTCAACAATCGCACCAAAGTGCAACGACTCCCCATCGAGCCCGTCTCCCAGGCCTCGGCCAATCAGCGGGCCGGCCGCTGCGGACGAGTAGCGCCCGGGGTCTGTATTCGGCTGTACGCCGAGGATGACTTCGATGCTCGTCCCGAGTTCACCGAGCCGGAGATTCAGCGAACCAATCTCAGCTCGGTCATCCTTCAGATGGCAGCTCTTGGCCTCGGTGACATCGAGGCGTTTCCTTTCGTGCAGCCGCCGGAGAGCCGAAGCATCCGCGATGGCATTGCTGTGCTTGAAGAACTGGGTGCCGTCGATCCCGATCTGGAACCAGGAACAAAGGAGTGGCTCACGCCGCTCGGCCGTCGACTGGCGAGGCTGCCGGTCGATCCCCGGCTGGCCCGAATGGTCATCGAAGCCGGGCACACCAACTGCCTGAGCGAGGTGCTGGTGATTGCCGCCGGTCTCTCACTTCAGGATCCTCGGGAGCGTCCTTCCGACAAACGTCAGGTGGCCGACGAACATCACCAACGGTTCATCGACGGCCAGTCCGATTTCCTTGGTCTTCTTCATCTCTGGAACTACGTCAGCGACGAGAAGCGGGCCCGCACGTCCAATCAGTTCCGGCGAATGTGCCGCAAGGAGTTTCTCAACTACTCCCGACTTCGCGAGTGGCAGGATCTCCACAGCCAGCTGAAACGAGTGGCGAAGGATCTCGGACTGAAGGCCAACCGGCAGCCAGCCGATCCCGACGACATCCATCGGGCCCTCCTGGCCGGTTTGCTTTCCCAGGTCGGGCAGGTTCGACCCAAGGAAAAGTCAAAGAAGGGTCAACGGCCACGAGGACGGGAGTTCACCGGTGCTCGGGCGGCTCGATTCGCAATTGCTCCCGGCCAGGCGTTGTCAGGACAGGCCGCCCCAGAGTGGGTGATGGTGGGCGAGCTGGTCGAAACCAACCGTTTGTGGGCCCGGATGGTCGCGCCCATCGATCCGGCCTGGATCGAAGAGCTTGCCGATCATCTGGTGACCCGAAGCTATGACGAGCCAGTTTGGGACGAAGAACGGGGTTCGTCGGTTGTGACCGAACGGGTCAGCCACTATGGGCTGCCGTTGGTCACCGGACGCCAAGTCCAGTACGTCCGCATCGATCCGGCCGGCGCCAGAGATCTGTTCATCGAACATGCGCTGGTCGACGGCGAATGGGCAGCCAACGACGAACTGATCAATCAGCGGGAGGCCGTCCTGGACCAGGTGCGGGATGTCGAGGCCCGAACACGAAACCCAGAATTTGGGATAGATCGACGAAGCCTGTTCCGCTTCTTCGACGAGCGTATTGGGCCCGACATTGCAACGGCCAAGGCCTTCGATCGCTGGTGGCGCCGGGTGAAGGAGGCAGAACCACATCTACTGTCTCTCACACCATCAGATGCCAGGGCGACGGAGCCGCCAGACGGTATCGAAACTGACTTCCCTGACGTGTGGCCGGATGAGTCCCGCCGTCTGCGTCTGCTCTACGAATTCGATGTCGATAGTGACGCCGACGGCGTCACCATTGAGGTGCCGGTAGCCGATCTGGGGGCCATCGAGCAGTCGACCTTCGACTGGCAGGTGCCCGGTCTCCGGGCTGAGCTGGTTGAGAGCCTCCTGCGTTCGTTGCCCCGGGAGCTCCGAAAGAATTTCGTGCCGGTGCCTGAGACCGTGGTCGAGATCCTGCCCAGTCTGAATCCTGCGCTGCCGTTGCGCAACGAGTTGGCCAATGTCTTGACCACCCGGAGCGGGGTGCTGGTGGAACCCCGTCACATCAGGCTCGACACGGTGCCTGCCCACCTGCGGCCAACGTTCCTCCTCCTCGACGAGGCCGGCGAGCCGTTCCTGGAAAGCAAAGATCTCGCCGCTCTACGGAACGCCATGGACGAGCACGTCCGAAGCAGCCTGGCCACAACAACCCACCGGGTCGAACGCCACGGTCTGAGGACCTGGACAGCCGAGACCTGGCCATCAGGCGAGATCCCCACCGAGGTCACCACCGAGGGAAGTGGGCATCGGGTGAAGGCCTACCCCGCCCTGTCGCCCGTGGGGGAAGCTGTCGATTTGGTGATGACGGCGTCGGTCGACGAACAGGCCGACCTGCATTGGCAGGGTCTGCAGCGACTCCTCCGGTTCGCTATGGCATCGCCGGTAAAGCAGCTGGATCGATTGCTGAGCAACGATGCCAAGCTGGCCTTGGCCGCTCAACAGGTTGGGCGAGCGTCCTGGTACAACGACGCCGTTGCAACTGCCCTGGACTCGGTCATGGAGCGAAGCGGCGCACCTGTCTGGACCCACCGCGGCTTCGAGCTGCTGGTCGCCTCATGCCGAGCCGAGTTTCCCGAGGCGCTGGCGGCAGTCGCTTCGGAGATCGAGAAGCTGGCTCCCATGGTGGGGCGATTGGAGTTGCTTTTCGGTGCCGACCGGTCAGCATCACTTGAAGCCTCGACCGTCGACGCCCGGGCCCATCTCTCCCGCCTGGTCTACGAGGGCTTCCTCAGCGGCGTTGGATTGGCTCGGCTGCCCGATATCTCCCGTTACGTCCAAGCCATCGAGTACCGGATGGACCGCCTGCCCGAGGACCCATCGAGAGACCGAGACCTCATGCTCCAATGTCGCTCGATCGAGGCCGAGTACGCCGGGTTGCGGGTTCCCTGGTCGGTGGCCTACGAGGACATCGCTTGGATGTTGGAGGAATACCGGGTGAGTTTGCTGGCCCAACCCATTGGAGCGGTCGGACCGGTGAGCGACAAACGCATTCGGAAGGCAATTCGGGATCTCTGACTGTCACACCCTTTGGTCATGATGATCTCCATGACCATCTTCGAGATCGAGTTCACCACTGGCAGCCTCCTCCACCTCGAAGGCGCCGATGCCTATCAGCCGGAGGGAGCCATGACCACGTTCTTTGCGTCGGGGTCGAGTCGGAGCACGATTGATTCGTGGTCGACCCGCATTGCGTCCTACCGCACCGCCGACATTCTGTCGGTCCAGCGGGTTGATGCTTCGGTTGGAGTAATCGATGTGGCCGCCAGCGAACTGGTTGGTGCGCTGGCAGCCTGAACGATCACCTAGCGTTATGAGCTAGTCAGTCGGCGTCGGGGATGCGGAGCACCTGGCCGGGAAAGATCAGGTCGGGATCGGTGAGCATCGGCTTGTTGGCCTCGAAGATGGCCGGGTACTTGCTGCCATCCTTGTAGTGCTCTTCTGCGATCTTCCACAGTGTGTCGCCACTCTCGACAACGTGCATGACCGATTCCTGCTTGGCATTGGCCGGCACCGTGATGTCGTCGTGCACCTGGGCAACGTCTTGCGTGTTGCCAATGGCCAGAATGGCCCGCTCCCGGGTGGCCTGGTCCTTGGCCTCGCCGCTGATGGTCGCCATGCCATCGTCGAACCGGATGTCGAGATTCTTGATCTCCAGGCCCATGTTCTGGACGTACATCTCTAGTCCGGCAGCTTTCTTGGATTCGTCGAGCTTCTCCGCCTTGCGTTCGGCGATGCGCTTGCCCCGGTTGGCGGCTGCTTCCCGAGCCCGCTGAGCGGCCTCCTTGGCGGCCTTGGCCGATGCCGCAGCAACCTCCTTCTCCTTCTTCTCTGCCTTTGAGTCGCCGATGCCTACCTTGGCTCCGGCTTCCTTCACGAAATCAAATACACCCATGTCACGCCTTCTTTCTGTTGCCGGCTGCTCGGATTGAGAAGCCGAATGCGTGGTTGCCGCCTGGCGCGGCCGCTCAAGCTTACCCGACGGTCACTTGGCGTTCGCTGCGCGTTTCATTGAGGGCGGCAAGAGTCCGTAGGGTGTCCGAATGCAGAGCTTCACCGACAAGATCGCAGTCATCACCGGAGGCGGAAGCGGCATGGGCCGAGAGCTGGCGGTGAAGCTGGCGGCCGCGGGCGCCCACGTAGCGATGTGCGATGTGTCGGAGGAGAGCCTGGCCGAGACGGCCGCCTTGTGTTCGGAGCAGGTCACTGTCACCTCGCATCTTTGTGATGTTTCCAACGAAGAGCAGATGCTGGCGTTCCGAGACGCGGTGCAGGAGCAGCATCAGACCGAAAGCGTCAACCTGTTGTTCAACAATGCCGGAATCGGCGGAGGCGGGAGCTTCGTTGCCGATAGCCGTGAGCGTTGGGAGCGGACGTTCGACATCTGCTGGCAGGGTGTGTACCTCGGTTGCCGGGCCTTCGTGCCACTGGTGATTGCTTCCGACGAAGGCCATGTCGTCAATACCGCGAGCATCAATGGCTTCTGGGCGTCGATTGGCCCGACTCGTCCTCACACCGCCTACGCCGCCGCCAAATTTGCGGTGAAGGGATTCACTGAGGCGCTGATCACCGATTTCCGGGTCAACGCTCCCCATGTGCAGGCGTCGGTGGTTATGCCGGGTCACATCGGCACGGGTATCGCACTCAATTCCGCTCTGGTCCAGGGGTCGACGGTCACGTCCGAGGTCAACGAGTGGGCCAACGCCTTTCGGAACAACGCCCCAACAACGGCCGCTCAAGCGGCTGACGTGATTCTCAACGGAGTCTTGACCGGTCAGTGGCGCATCCTCGTTGGTGAGGATGCCGAGATCATTGATGCAGCCGTTCGGGACGATCCTGAAGGGGCCTACGAGAACGACTTCGTCCATCGACTCCATGCGGCGGGAGCGCTCGAAGGGTTGGTTGTGCCCGAGTGAGATCTGTCACCAGGGCGCCGACTGGGGCGTCCGGGGGCAGCGGGGATGGCAGTGGTGGGTCGGCTACGCCGGGCCTGGTCATGGCAGCTGTCATCTTGTTCTGGGGCCTTGGGCCTCCGATCTCCAAGCTCATCACTGCGCCGGCGGTGATCTCGGTGCTGTACCGATTCTGGTTGTCGGTACCCGTGCTTTTCGGGCTGGCCATCCTGGGCGGACATCGGCCAACGGTGGAATCGGTGAGAAAGGCCGGGTGGGCTGGTGCCGCGTTCGGCATCAACCTGGTGTTTGTCTTCCTGGCCATCAACGAGGCCGCGGTCGCCGTCCTCAGTGTCATCGCCACCCTCCAGCCCGGCATCATTCTGATTCTTGCTGGCCGATTTCTAGGTGAACGAGCTACCGCCTGGCACGTGGTGTGGACGTTGGTTGGCATCGCCGGGACCGTTGTGGTGGTCGCGGGCGGTGGTGACGGATTTGAGGTCAACCTCCTGGCCGTTGTGTACGCCCTGGTCAGCCAGCTGTTCTTCACCGCCTACTTCCTGATCACCAAGCACGTTCGCAGCCAGAACGATATCGATTCAGTGCAGTGGATGGCCGGGGTGGTCCTGTTTGCCGCCTTGGCCGTGACCCCATGGGCCGTCGTCTCCAGTAGTGCCGACGACTACCGAGCGGTAGGAGGCAACGACTGGATCTGGTTGGGGATGGTCATCGTGTTCACCGGTGGACTGGGACACATTCTGATGGCCTGGGTCCATCGGTTCATCGACGCGTCTCGTTCATCTCTCTACCTGTTGTCGATGAATGTTGTGGCCATCGTGGCCGCCTGGTTCATCCACGACGAACCGCTTGGCCCTCTCCAACTGCTGGGTGGTGTGGTGGTGTTTTCGGCCGTCGCGGCCGTCATCAGCCGTCCCGCCGTCCCGCTCGGAACGTAACCCACCCGAAACTGGCAGCTCTCGGCCGGGTCCGCCCGACTCTCAGCTGCCAGTTTTGTGGAGCATCGGCAAACTGGCAGCTCACGGTGGGGCGCACTGCACCCTCAGCTGCCAGTTTTGTGGAGCGTCAGGTGGCGAAGCTGGTGAAGGGGGTGTCGATGGTCTTGAGCTCGGCGATGAGGTCGGGCGGGAGCCCGCCGGTTTCCGACAGCGATGCCGATGCGGCAACGACATCCGACACGCCTTCGAACCGGGCGGTGATGGCATCCTTCAATTGGTCGTGCCGACCAACGGCTGCGAAGAGATGCACCACCTCGTCGCTCACCTCGGCTGCCATTTGGTCCCAGCCGTCATTGCGGGAGAGATGGTTGAGCTTCTGACCGAGCTCTTCCAGGCCGTGCTCTTCAAAAACTGGCCAGTAGGCCCTGGTTGAGCCGTAGAAACCCACTCGGTAGCGGACCCACTCGAACATTTCGGCCACTTCTTCATCGGTGGCACCGGTGGCGACAAACCCGCCCCCGGAGATTTCGAAGTTCTCCCGAGCCCGACCGGTTTTCACCATGCCTTCCTCAACCCGAGGCAGGATCTGATTGAGGACGTAGTCCCTGGTGCAGAACGAGTGGAGGCTCACCCCGTCACACACCTCGCCCGAGAGTCGGAGCATGGCCGGCCCAACCGCCGAAATCTTGATGGCCGGAGGCGGGGTCTCGAGCGGAGCCGGGATGAAGTTGGGCGTCATCAGGCTGAAGTTGTAGTGCTCGCCCTCGAAGGCCAGCCGCTCACC
>CALHBU010000156.1 GCA_937930655.1 uncultured Acidimicrobiales bacterium
TGAGAGAACTGAGCGATGAGCTCGGTCATGAAATCGGGGATGCGGATCTCGGGACCATCGTCGGGAATGTGAGCCTCTTGCTCAGCGATGGCGACCTCGGTTGCGACCTCGAACGGATAGTGGGTTCGGATCTGGGCACCGAAACGATCCTTCAGCGGAGTAATCATTCGGCCACGGTTGGTGTAGTCCTCGGGGTTAGCCGAGGCCACCAGAAGCACATCGAGCGGCAACCGGACCTTGTAGCCGCGGATCTGGACGTCGCGTTCTTCAAGAACGTTGAGCAGACCGACCTGGATCCGTTCGGAGAGATCGGGCAACTCGTTGATGGCGAAGACGCCGCGGTTGGTTCGAGGTACGAGGCCGTAGTGCAGGGTGAGCTCGTCGGAGAGATAGCGACCCTCGGCAACCTTGATGGGGTCGACCTCACCGATCAGATCGGCGATCGAGGTGTCGGGGGTTGCCAACTTCTCGCCGTAGCGATCGCTGTGGTGAACCCAGGTGATCGGCGTGGCGTCGCCCTTTTCGGCCACCAGGTCGCGGGCATGGCGGGAAACCGGGTGGTAGGGGTCGTCGTTGATCTCCGAACCAGCCACGATCGGCATCCACTCATCGAGCAGGTTGGTAAGCGACCGGATCAGCCTGGTCTTGGCCTGGCCCCGCTCGCCGAGGAAGACAACGTCGTGCCCGGCCAACACCGCGTGCTCGAGCTGCGGTATGACCGTGTTCTCGTAGCCCATCACTCCTGGGAACAGGTTTTCGCTCTGTCGAATTCGTTCGATCGAATTCTGACGAATCTCGTCCTTGATGCTTCGAGACTCCCAACCCGAGGCCCGGAGAGCCCCCAAGTCCTGGGGGAGTTCGGCTGGTGCCTGGGGAAGATCTGTTGCCGCTGCGTCAGTCACCATCGCACCCTACCCGGGCCCAACAGGCCGAGCCCAGTGGTAGCGGCCATACTCGCTCTGATGGAACCGTGGACGACTACTGATCGACGCATCGTGTTTCAACCCGACGGCGGACGATTCGTGACCATCGAAGAACACCGCATCGAACTTCCCTCGGGCCAGATCATCGACGACTGGGTGTGGATTGACACTCCGGACTTCGTGAACGTCGTTGTCCAAACCGTCGAGGAC
The DNA here is from genome assembly GCA_937930655.1 of uncultured Acidimicrobiales bacterium. Lineage (GTDB taxonomy): Bacteria > Actinomycetota > Acidimicrobiia > Acidimicrobiales > SZUA-35 > JAHECQ01. Next base: position 1,134 of record CALHBU010000156.1, read on the forward strand.
GACTACCTCGTCTTCCGACAGACCAAATACGCCGTCGAAGGGACGACGCTGGCCATCGTCGGTGGCTATGTCGATCCCGGTGAGGACCCGGCAACGGCCGCCCATCGGGAGGTTCTGGAAGAGACCGGCTGGGTCTGCGCACACCTCCACCCGCTGGGTTCGTACGCCATCGACGGAAACCGCGGCGCGGGAACCGGCCATCTCTTCCTGGCCACCGGGGCCCACCCGGCAGAGCCGACGGTTGCCGCTTCGGTTCCCGACTCAGACGATCTGGAAGAACAGGAACTGCTTCGGCTGAGCCGATCTGAACTGCAGGCAGCCCTTCTGGCTGGCGAGTTCAAAGTGGTCTCGTGGTCCGCCGCCGTTGCCATGAGTCTTGTGCTCTCCTAACGCCGACAGCCAGACCGGGGCCCGCACATCAGCGGCCCGAAGTAGGGTCTCGTGATGGATCTGTCGGGCCCATGGCGCGTTGCGCCCCTCGATACGGAGCTGACCCGCTCCGGGGCCGACCCAGACCTCGACGATTCTGGATGGCCGACCATCGACGTTCCCGGCCACTGGGGCGAGAACGACCGATTCCAGGACATGACCGGCCCAGTGCTCCATCGGCGGCGCTTTTCCATGGACTCACCGCCCGAAGGGAAGCGGTCCTGGCTTTGCCTGGACGGCGTGCTGGCCAGCTCCGATGTGTGGCTCGATGGTCGCTATGTCGGTGACACCGTGGGCTATTTCGTGCCCCACCAGTTCGAAATAACCGACAGTCTTCGTCGTCAGACCGACCATCTGCTGTCGGTCGAGGTCTCGTGCCACACCCAACGCTCGGACAGATCCAAGAAGTCTCTCACTGGCTCGCTTCAGTCGGGCCCATTGGCCCCACCCCAGAACCCGGGTGGCATCTGGCGACCGGTCCGGGTCGAACAGACGGGCCCGGTGGCCATCTTGTTCTCTCGGCTGGTTTGCACCAGAGCCAACACCGCCACCGCCCAGCTCAAGGTTCGACTGGTTCTCGATGCAACCGACGCCACCGAGATCCGGGTCGACACCTCGGTCACGGGTCCCGACGGCGTCGCCGCCGCCGGGGGGTCAGAACGTCACGATGTCGCCAAGGGCGAGAACCGTATCGAGTGGTCAATCGACGTCGACGATCCCGCACTGTGGTGGCCGGCCAGCATGGGCGAACAGCCGCTCTACGAGGTCTCGGTGGCTGTCCGCTGCCCGGTCGCCGATGGAGAACCGACCACCGTCAGCGACCGCCGCCATTGGCGAACCGGCCTTCGAAGGGTCGAGGTCGACAACATGCAGTGGCGAATCAACGGCGAGAAGCTTTTCGTCAAGGGCGCCAGCCTCGGGCCCCAGAGTCCGTTCCTTGGCAGCCTCGATGCCGCCGTCATCAGCGACGACCTCTCGGCGGCACGAGAAGCGGGCCTCGACATGGTGCGAGTCCACGGCCATGTGGCCCGCCCCGAGCTCTACGCCGCAGCCGACCGGCTAGGCATGTTGTTATGGCAGGACCTTCCCCTGGTCGGGGGCTACGCCACCACCACCAGAAAATTGGCCCGATCCATCGCCCGCTCGGCCGTCGACCTTCTCGGACACCACCCGTCGGTGGCGCTCTGGTGCGCCCACGACGAGCCAAACGGTCCACCGCTTCCCGAACCGGAGCTCACTCCGGTCGAGGCCCCACCAACCGCTCGCCGCCTCGGACGGCACCTCCTACCCAGCTGGAACCGGTCGGTCCTCGACCCACTCCTGAGACGAGAACTCCGGGGAGCCGACGCCAGCCGCCCGGTCCTGGCCGGATCGGGCAGTCTTCCCCTGCTCACCGAGCTCTCGGCATCCGATTCCCACCTTTGGCTCGGTTGGCATTCGGGAGTCCAGGAGGATCTCCCCGATGTCCTCCGGCAATGGCCTCGGTTGGCTGCGTTCCTCGGTGGCTTTGGCAGCCAGTCAGTCACCGCCGAGGAATGGGATGAGTCTGAACCCACGTGGGCCACTGCCCAACTGGGGGCATTCTCTCGCTACCTCCCCCGCGCCGCGTACGCCGACGGCGAGTCATGGGCTTGGGCCACGAGGGCCTACCAGGCCGATCTCCTGCGGTTCCACATCGAGACCATCCGGCGACTCAAATACCGCCCGGCTGGGGGCTTCTGCCTCATGACGATGGTCGACGCTGAGGATGCCGGCGGCTTTGGACTCCTCGACTTCCAGCGGTCCAGGAAACCAGCGTTCGATGCGGTGCTCGATGCTTGCCGGCCGGTCATCATCGTTGCCGACTCCCCCGAACCAATCACCATCCCCGGTGAAGAGCTCTCGTTCGCGGTGCACGCCGTCAACGATCTCCGCGCCACCATCGACAGCGTGACGGTGAAAGCGACCGCTCGATGCGGCGATTGGGTGCAAACCCAGGAGTGGGAAGGACCGCTGCCGGCCGACACCTGCCAGCACGTTGGGGACTTCACATTCACCGTGCCTCAGCGCAACGGGCAGCTGGTCATTGATCTACAGCTCCTCACTCCAGAGCAGGTTGCAACCAACCGCTATCAGACAGTGGTCATCCCACCATCTGAAGCAATCTCGCCGACGCCGGCCAAGCCAACTCGCTGACTGACCATCTGAGTTGGGTTCACCCCGACGAAGGGCGCTACCGTCTGGCTTTCACGGCCTGTCTGTCCACTATCTGACCGACCGTTCCATTCGTTCAACCACCAAGCACCACGGAGGCCCCGGTGGCATCGCCGACCCTCGTTAAGAAATCTTCTGACGCACCACTGCGGGCCAAGGGCAAGGAACTCCCGTTCCCCCTCAACCTGTACCAAACAGCAGTTGGCAAGAAGTGGGTGATGGCCCTCACCGGGATCATGCTCCTTGGTTTCGTCGTGTTCCACATGGTCGGGAACCTGAAGCTGTACATCGGTCAGGTAGAGCATCTCAACGCCGAGGGCGAGTACAAGCTCGACTACGACATCAATATCTACGGCGAGTACCTGCGGGAACTTCTAGTACCGCTTCTGCCCCGCACCTATGCGCTGTGGGGTTTGCGGTTTGGACTGATCGGGGCCTTCGCCCTCCACATCCATTCAGCCCTCACGCTGACCCGGATGAACCAGGTCTCGAACGTGGCCTATTCGTCAAAGCGGGACTTCATCGCCGCCAACTTCGCTTCTCGCACCATGCGGGTCAGCGGCATCATCGTCTTCTTCTACCTCATCTTTCACCTGGCCGACCTCACCTGGGGCTGGACCAGCGACGAATGGGTCCGGGGCCATGTGTACGAGAACATGGTGAATTCGATGTCACGTCCGATCGTGGCTTTGGTCTATATCTTTGCCAACATTCTGTTGTCGATACATATTTTCCATGGCGCCTGGAGCATGTTCCAGAGCCTTGGCATTAACAATCCCAAGTACAACGCCCTACGGCGCGGCTTTGCAGCCGGGCTCGCCGGGCTCATTCTCCTTGGCAACATCAGCTTCCCTCTTGCGATCCTCTCCGGGGTCGTCGACATCTGAGTTCACTCGCTACTCGCCCAAGTACGTCGCCCTCGGGCACGTCCAACTCGAGAAATCAGTAGAAAGACGGTGATCTGCAATGCTCCCCGACGCAGGCATACCTGAAGGCCCCATCGCCGATAAGTGGGACAGTCACAAGTTCAACGTGAACTTGGTGAACCCCGCCAACAAGCGCAAGTTCAAGGTGCTCATCGTGGGCACCGGCCTGGCTGGCGCCTCGGCGGCGGCCACCATGGCCGAGCTTGGCTACGACGTGGAGGTCTTCACCTTCCACGACTCACCGCGGCGGGCTCACTCCATTGCCGCCCAGGGTGGCATCAACGCGGCCAAGAACTACCGAAACGACGGCGACAGCGTCTACCGGCTCTTCTACGACACGGTGAAGGGCGGCGATTACCGCAGTCGAGAAGCCAACGTCTACCGATTGGCCGAGGTGTCGGTGAACATCATCGACCAGATGACAGCCCAGGGCGTACCGTTCGCCCGCGAGTACGGCGGCCTCCTCGACAACCGCTCGTTCGGTGGCGCCCAGGTCAGCCGTACCTTCTACGCCCGCGGTCAGACTGGCCAGCAGCTTCTCATCGGCGCCTATCAGCAGATGATGCGCCAGGTCGGGCTTGGCAAGATCAAGCTTCACACCCGGATGGAAATGCTCGACCTCGTGGTCAAGGACGGCAGCGCTCAGGGCATTGTGTGTCGCAACCTGACCACCGGCGACGTAACCAGCCACAGTGGCCACGCCGTCGTGCTGGCCACTGGCGGCTACAGCAACGTGTTTTACCTGAGCACCAACGCCATGGCGTCCAACGTCACCGCGGCGTGGCGAGCTCACCGCAAGGGCGCCTATTTCGCCAACCCCTGCTACACCCAGATTCACCCCACCTGCATCCCGGTTTCCGACGACTTTCAGTCGAAGCTGACTCTCATGTCCGAGTCGCTCCGAAACGACGGCCGCATCTGGGTACCCCGGGATCGTGACGACAATCGTCTGCCCCAGAACATTCCCGAGCCCGAGCGCTATTACTACCTCGAAGAGAAATACCCGGCCTTCGGCAACCTGGTGCCTCGCGACGTTGCGTCCCGCAACGCCAAGACCGTGGTCGATCAGGGCTATGGCGTCGGACCGGCCAAGAACGGCGTCTACCTCGACTTCGCCGACGTCATCCAACGCGACGGCCGTGACGTGGTGGAGGAGAAGTACGGCAACCTCCTCCAGATGTACGAGCGCATCACCGGCGAGGACCCCTACGAGATGCCAATGCGCATCTACCCGGCCGTTCACTACACAATGGGCGGACTCTGGGTCGACTACAACCTGATGACCACCATCCCCGGCTGCTACGCGGCGGGCGAAGCCAACTTCTCTGACCACGGCGCAAACCGGCTCGGTGCGTCAGCCCTCATGCAGGGACTGTCCGACGGCTACTTCGTTCTGCCGACGACCATCAGCAATTACCTGGCCGACAAGCTGGGTACCCAACCGTTGAGCACCGACGACGAGGTCTTCCAGAAGGCCGAACGCGACGTCGTCGATCGGGTGCAGGAGTTCCTCTCCATCGGCGGAACCAAGTCTCCCGAGTACTTCCACCGAGAGCTCGGAAAGCTGGTGTGGGAGTACATCGGCATGGCCCGCAACGAGAACGGCCTGGAGAAGGCCATCTCGGAAATTCGAGCCCTTCGTGACGAATTCTGGAAGGACCTCCGGGTTCTCGGTACCAAAGACACCCTCAACAGCTCGATCGAAAAGGCTGGCCGAGTCAGTGACTTCTTCGAACTGGCCGAGCTCATGGCCCGCGACGCTCTCACCAGAGAAGAATCCTGTGGTGGTCACTTCCGAGAGGAATCTCAGACCGAGGAGGGTGAAGCACTTCGTCAAGACGACTCCTTCGCTCACGTCTCGGCCTGGGAGTGGCACGACATGGACACGCCCCAGACCGAACACCGAGAAGCGCTGGAGTTCGAGTATGTGAAGCTCACCCAGCGGTCCTACAAGTAACCGGCCGCCGGCCACAACGAACGAAGAGAGCAAACAGCACCGTGAGCAACACCCTGAACCTCACCCTCCAGGTCTGGCGCCAGCCCTCCACCAACGCCGCTGGGACCTTCGAGACCTACCAGGCCCACAACATCTCCGACGATGCCTCGTTCTTGGAGATGCTCGACATCGTCAACGAGCGTCTCATCGAAGACGGCAAGATTCCTATCGAGTTCCCGCACGATTGCCGCGAAGGCATTTGCGGAACCTGTGGCGTCATGATCAACGGCCGGGCCCATGGTCACGAGAAGGGCACGGCAACGTGCCAGCTCCACATGCGCAAGTTCAACGACGGCGACACCATCGTCATCGAACCGTGGCGAGCGGCTGCGTTCCCCGTGGTCCGAGACCTCGTCGTCGACCGGTCGCCCCTCGACCGCATCATCGAGGTCGGCGGATTCATCACCGCCCCGACCGGCACCGCCCAAGACGCCAACCAGCAGCCGATTCCCAAAGAGGTTGCCGACTCGGCCATGGACGCCGCGGCCTGCATCGGCTGCGGTGCCTGTGTTGCCGCCTGCCCCAATTCAGCCGCCCAGCTCTTCACGTCGGCCAAGGTGTGGCACCTCAACTCGCTTCCCCAGGGTCAGGCCGAGCGCTACAAGCGGGCCGAATCGATGGTGGAAACCATGGAGGAGTTCTTCGGGTCGTGCACCAACCATGGTGAATGCTCCGAAGCCTGCCCCAAAGAGATCAGCCTCGACTTCATCGCCTACATGAACAAGGACTACATCAAGTCCAAGGTGAAGAATCGCCGCATGTCATCTCAGATCTGACCGGTGCCAGACACGGTTGTCATTACTGGGGGCGCCGGCTTCCTTGGTCAGTTGCTGGTCGATCAGCTGATCACCACCGCCCCTGACACAACCATTTACTGCGTCGACAGGCTCGAAGGAGCCGACAAACGGGCGACCTCGGTAGTCGGTGACTTGGCCGACGATCCCACACTGCTCTCCCCCCTACTGGCCGATGGACCGTCCACGATTTTCCATCTGGCTTCGGTGGTGAGTTCGGGGGCCGAGGCCGACTGGTCTACGGCAATGAAGGTGAACATCGATGGCCTCATCGGGTTGATCGAGCAATGCCGGGCATCACAGCACCGGCACCGAGTCGTCTTCGCCAGCAGCGTCGCCGTCTTCGGTGGCGACTTCACGTCGGAGCCGACCGGCGACCGAACCAAACAGGCCCCCACTTCCACCTACGGCACCACCAAGGCCATGGGCGAGCTCCTGATCGACGATGCCTCCCGTAAGGGATTCATCGATGGTCGCACCGCCCGCCTGCCCACCGTGATCATCAGGCCCGGTGCCCCAAACCTGGCGGCCTCCAGCTTCTGCAGTGGGATCTTTCGGGAGCCGCTGCAAGGTCTCCGGTGCACGGTTCCCGTCGCCATCGAGACAGGCGTGGTGGTCATCTCTCCCGAAACCGCAGTTTCCAACCTGGCGACGCTGGCCACCATCGACTCCGAACGTCTTGGCTCTCAACGAGGGGTTGCTCTTCCCGGTCTGACCATTACCGTCGCCGACATGATCGATGCCCTGGGCCGGGCCAAGCCCGAGGCAGTGCAACTCGTAGACTTCGACTTCAATCCCGCTATCGCCGACATCGTGGCCGGCTGGCCGAGCCAATGGGACGATCAGCGAGGCCGAGATCTCGGATTGGTGGCCGACACCGAACTCGACGCCATCATC
>CALHBU010000157.1 GCA_937930655.1 uncultured Acidimicrobiales bacterium
CGTAGGAACTGAGCGAAGCGAAGTTCCCGGCGATTGACCTCGACCCCTCTCCTTTGAGAGGGTCCGGCCTGTGCTCTTGGCGCGGGCGATAGTGTCTGGCCCGTGGTTCGGGCTCACAAAGACGACGGGTATCAGACCCGCTCAGCTTCTCGTTGGTGGCGCCTTTGCTTGCCGTTGATGCTGCTGATCCTGAGCGCCTGCAAGACCGATGTCGATGTCGAAGTTGAGGTCGAGGAAGACGGCTCGGGTCAGGTAGCCGTCACTGTCACCTTCGATCGGGAGGCGGCTGACGCCCTCCTCGATCTCGACGGTGACGAAGGGCTCCGGCTTGACGACCTGTTCCAGGCCGGATGGGAGATCGTGCCTCCCGAAGTGGCCGACGATGGTTCGGTCCGAACAACGGCCATCAAACGGTTCGGCACGACCGAGCAGTTCACCGAGGTGATGGAAGAAATCAGTGGCGAAGGCAGTCTTTTCCAGGACTTCGTGCTGACCAGGCAGAAGGACTTTGCCACGGTCGACTACGGCGTTACCGGCACCATCTCACCCCAGGGGCTCGAGGCCTTCGCCGATCCAGCCATCGAAGCCGTGTTGGGTCGTACGTTGCTCGACATTGCGTCTGAGGCAGAAGCCACCGGCGAGGACGTCACCGTGGCGCTTGCCGTTCGACTCCCGGGAACGGTGGCCGAGGAACAGTCGAACGGTCAGACCGATCTGGCGGCCGAGGACGATGCCGTCAGACGGTGGGAAGTGACGCTGAACGACGCGCCGTCGGAGATCGTTATCGAATCGGCCACCAACGAGGTCGAACCCTTGGTGTGGCGAGGGGTGGCGGTGGTGGCGGCCATTCTCGCGGTGCTCGTGGCGTTCGGGCACCTGCTTCGACTGCTTCGCCCCGAGCGCAGGAGGGGTCGAGCGAAGCCGAAGCCCAAAGCGAAACCCAAGGCCAAACCGAGACCCGACGTCGACGCCGGGTTTGATGATGCCGAACCCATCGACGACGACTCGGCTCTCGATACCCCGACTGTCGTAGCGCTCGACGGCATGGGGGTGCTTTACCGGGAGGGCGATGACATCAACCGGATCCTGGTGCCGTTCGTCCGAGAACGAGGCTCGGAGGTAACCCACGACGAGATCGTGGCCAAGGCTCGCTTGATCAGTCTGGGCCGGATCACCCCCAGCGAGTTCTGGCGAGCAGTCGGGGTTGAGGGTGATCCCAATGAGATCGACGACGACTATCTCAGCCGATTTCAGCTCAATCCCGGGGTAGTGAAGTTTCTCCGTTCGTTGCGAGATCGCGGGGTGCGGGTGGCCTGCGTGACCAACGATTCCACCGCTTGGGCCAACAAGCTGAGGGTTCGGCACAGCCTTGACGGGCTCATTGACCCCTGGGTTGTGAGCGGGGCAGTGGGTGTCCGCAAGCCGGATCAGCCGATCTACGAGGTCCTTCGGCGAGTCACCAACGAGGCTCCGAGCTCGATCATGGTCGTGGACGACAACATCGAGAACCTCGATTCGGCCAAAGCACTGGGCTTTCGGACGGCATGGTTCTCGCCTGAGGGCTCGACCGAAGAAGCCGGAGGCCACGCCATCCTCCGCAGCTTCGAGGTCGTCGATGAGGAAGAGCCAGCCGAGGCCTGACTGTCACACCGGTCGGTCAAGATCCAGGTATGGCAAAACCGAGACGAGTATTCGTGTGTACGGCCTGCGGCGCCGAGGCTCCCGCCTGGACGGGTCGATGTTCGGCCTGTGAGGGGTGGGCGACGGTTGAGGAGCAAGCCACCGAGGCCGTTTCTCGCCAGACCGTGTCGGCTGCGACGGTGCCGCTCGACTCGTTCTCCGGTGGGGGTTCGGTGCCGCTGCCGACAGGAGTCGACGAGGTCGACAGAGTGCTTGGTGGCGGCCTGGTCCCTGGTTCGGTCACCCTGATCAGCGGCGAGCCGGGTATCGGCAAGTCGACTCTCACGCTTCAGGTGGCGTTGTCGGTAGCAGCCAGTGGCTCGTCGGTTGTGTTGGTCACGGGCGAAGAGGCCCCAACGCAGGTGGCGGCCAGGGCGGCTCGTCTTGGCCCGATGTCGGACACACTGGTGGTTCTTGACCACACCGAGGTCGAGACGATCACCGATGTTTTTGCCAACGACAAACCCCAGCTCGTGGTCGTCGACTCGGTTCAGACACTGCGGGCCCAGGGCCTCGATGCTGCACCCGGCTCGGTCTCACAGGTCCGGGAGTCGGCCGGTCGATTGGTGGCAATGGCCAAACGTCATCAGGTCACGGTGCTGCTGGTAGGGCACGTCACCAAGGACGGATCGCTGGCTGGCCCCCGTCTGCTCGAGCATGTGGTCGACACGGTGTTGTCCTTCGATGGAGACCGGGCGTCGGAGCTGCGCTTCCTGAGGTCAGCGAAGCATCGCTTCGGTCCAACCACCGAAGTCGGTCTTTTTGAGATGTCGGGGGGAGGTCTGTCGGCAGTGGCCGACCCGAGCCAACGATTCCTGGCTGATCGGCCAGCCGGAGCTAGTGGCTCGGTCGTGGTCCCGGTGCTTGATGGCCACCGGCCGGTACTCGTCGAGCTCCAGGCGTTGGTGGCAAGTTGTCGGGATCAACCAGCGTCGGTAGTGGCCAACGGCATTCCGGCCAGTCGACTCAAACTGGTGCTGGCCGTGCTCGAACAGCGGGCTGGCCAAAGCATGACTGGACAGGACATCTTTGCGTCCATCGCCGGTGGAGGTCGTACCGACGACCCCGGCCTCGATCTAGCCCTGGCTCTCGCACTGTGGTCGTCTCGGGCCGACCAGCCGTTGGGCGACAACGTTGTGGCCTGCGGTGAGGTCGGGCTGACCGGTGAGTTGCGAGCTCCGGTGCAGCTCGAACGGCGGCTACAGGAGGCGTATCGGATGGGTTTCCGACGGGCCATCGTGCCTTCGTCAACCGGTGGCGGACCGACCGGCCTCGAGCTGGTCCGCTGCGCCTCACTACCGGAGGCGGTGCGACGGGCGAGCGATCGCCAGCTACAGGCGGCCTGAGGAAGCCCTACTCCTCAGCCCGATTCACCGATGAGCCGAGTCAAGTAGACTGACCTGATGGACTCCCGATCGGACAGTGCGCTTCTTCGCTCGCTGGCCGAGGTCGCGCCGGGTTCGCCGTTGAGGGATGGCATCGACCGGGTGCTGCAGTCCGGTCGTGGCGGACTCATCGTCATTGGCGACGGTCCCGATGTGCTCAACATCTGTTCCGGCGGGTTCCTGCTGGACGCAGCGTTTACCCCTCAACGTTTGTCGGAGCTGGCCAAGATGGACGGCGCCATCATTTTGGCCGACGATGCCAGCCGCATCGCCCGAGCCAATGTGCACTTGGTTCCCAATCCGAACGTTCCGACGGTAGAGACTGGCACCCGTCACCGCACAGCCGAGCGGGTAGCTCGTTCGCTACACGTTCCCGTGGTGGCTGTTTCGGAGTCCCGCAAGGAGATTCAGGTCTACGTCGGAGACCAGCGTCATCCACTGGAACCGGTGAGCCGACTGCTCGACCGGTCCAACCAGGCCCTCCAGACGCTCGAGCGCTACCGCAATCGGCTCAGTACGGTCACCCGCAAGCTCACCGCCCTCGAAGTCGAGGATCTTGTGACGCTTCGAGATGTGATCGAGGTGTTGCAGCGCATCGAGATGGTGGTCCGGATCTCTCAGGAGATCCGTCGCAACCTGGTCGAACTGGGTTCTGACGGACGTTTGGTCCATCTTCAGTTGGAGGAGTTGATGGGCGGCGTCGTCGACGATCGTCGACTCATCATCCGTGACTACTTCAACGAGGATGCTTCGTTCCGAATCGAAGAAGCCATGGATGCCCTCTCCGACCTCGACGACGAAGCGCTCTTCGATGAGGAAGTGCTCACCAAGACGCTGCACTTGGCTGCCTCGGTCCTGGATCTTGACGAGAACCTGGCGCCCCGTGGCTACCGGTTCCTCGACCGCCTCCCGAGGTTGCCACCGGTGATTGCCGAGCGTCTGGTCGACGACTTCGGTTCGCTCCAACAGCTGTTGCGGGCCGCTCCCACCGACATCGAACAGGTCGAGGGAATGAGTGTGTCCGAGGCCCGCGCTCTGAAGGAAAACGTGACTCGCGTAGCCGAGAGCTCAATCCTCGACCGCTATCAGGCCTAAACAGGCTGCCACCGACTGACTAGGTCGATCGGATCTCCATCTGTTCACGATTCAGGATGGTGTACCGACGGTCGCGCTGATCGAGCCACCCCAGTCGAATGAAGCTGGCAATGGCTTTGTTGACTCGTTCCCGGCTGGCGCCGACCATGCCGGCGAGCTCTTCCTGGGTGACCGGCAGCGAGAATTCGTCCTCGTCGCCGGCAATCTCCAGCAGTCGTTTGGCCGTGCGGCCGGTGACATCAAGAAAGACTGAATCGGCCAAGACGCCGTCGATTACTCGTATTCGGACCGCCAGGAGTTCCACCACTCGCCACAGCTGGGCCGGGTCGTCGTCGTAGATCGCCTTCAGCGGCTCGTAGGGGATGGCAATTGCCTCTGATGGTTCAAGGGCCCGAGCATCGGTCGACCTGTTCCTGTTGTCGAACAACGGCATTTCACCGAACAGGTCGCCATCTTCCATGAGGGCTACCACCGATTCCCGCCCGTCGATCGAACGATTCACCATGGCGATTCGGCCGGCAGTGGTGACGTACAACTCGTGGGGGACGTCGTCTTCGGCGAAGAGGACGTCGCCCCGCTTCAGCGAGCGCAACTCGGAGGCCTCAGCCAGCTTGCTCAGCCGTTCCTCGTCCAGACCGGCGAAGAGTTCGATGCTACGGATCAGCTCAATATCGACCACGTCCTCAAGGTACACCCAGCGGGGCGTCCACATCCCTATCTCCAGTGACCGTTCAGCCTGGTGAAGGAGCCGGGGTGGAGCCAGGGAGGGGTAGGGTCCGGATCCATGGCCTCGTCCTCCGGACCACCGTCTGCCGAGCCCCCACCAGCCGGGCCATCAGCTGACGTTCGTGCACGGACATGGGGCATCGTCGTTGCCGGTGGTTCTGGTACCCGCTTCGGGACGAGAAAGCAGCTGGCATCGTTTGGCGGCAAGCGAGTGATCGACTGGTCGCTGGATGCACTGCGGCACCATGTTGCGGGACTCATTGTGGTGGTCCCCGGTGATCTGGCCGACGGTTCCACCGTTCTCGATCCGCCGTTGTCGGCCGATGTTGTAGTTGCCGGTGGCGACTCGCGTTCGGAATCGGTGCGGGCCGGTCTGGCCGTGGTGCCCGAGGCGGCCGATCTCGTTCTGGTTCATGATGCTGCCCGTCCATTGGCCGATTCGGCGTTGGTGACGAGAGTGCTTGATGGCCTGACCATCTCCGACGCCGTTGTTCCCGTCGTACCGGTCACCGATTCACTTCGAGCCGTTGGGGGAGGCGCGGTCGACCGATCCGATTTCGTTGCTGTTCAGACTCCGCAGGGTTTTTCGGTCGAGGTTCTGCGGGCCGCTCACGCCGCGGGCGGCGACTCCTCCGATGATGCGTCGCTGGTGGATACCCAGGGCATCGAAGTACGACACGTAGATGGCGACTCCCGCAACCTCAAGATCACGGTTCCCCACGACCTGGTGGTTGCCGATGTGCTCTTGCAAAAGGTGACCGAGACATGACAGACAACGACCTGGCCGACACCGCGGCCGCTTGGCCCCAGCTTCGGATTGGACACGGTTTCGACGTGCACCCTTGGTCCGATGATCGGTCCCGACCCCTGGTCCTGGGCGGCGTAACCTTCGCCGACGAAGTCGGCTTGGCCGGACACAGCGATGCCGATGTTGCCGCCCACGCGGTGGCGGATGCTCTTCTCTCGGCCGCTGGGTTGGGCGACATCGGACAGCTTTTCCCGGACACTGATCCGGCGCTGGCCGGTGTCGATAGCTTGACTCTGTTGGCCGAAGCAGCGAGCCAGGTTCGGGCCGCTGGTTGGGTGGTCAACAACGTCGACTGCACCTTGGTGTTGGACGCACCGAAGCTGGCCCCTCACCGAGAAACAATGTGTACCAATCTGTCGGCCGCTGCCGGTGGTCCGGTACGGGTGAAGGGAAAGCGGACAGAAGGCCTACCGGGCTTAACCGGTGGGGTGCAGGGACATGCTGTTGCGTTGCTAACCAAGGCGGAAGCAGACCATGAGTAGACGAGCACCGAAACGAAGTACGTCTAAAGGTAATCCCCCGGGTCCGAAGGGTCAGGGAGGAAAGCGGCGGGTGACCGGTGCGAAACAAACGGGCCCGAAGCAGTCGGGCGCAAAACAGTCGGCTGCCAAACAGGCGGGTCCGAAACAGGGCGGCCAACGGAAACCGGCCAGGAAACGTCCGGGTGGAGCTGCCAAGCGAGGCCTTGGCGGCGATCAAATTGAGGGCCGCCAGGCTGTTCGCGAACTGCTTTTGGCCGGCAAACGCCGGCCCCGCGAGATCTACATGATCGATGACCTCACGCCGGTCGACATTCTGGAAGACATCATCCAACTGGCGTCGGAAGAAAACGTTCCGCTCAAGCAGGTCAGTCGCCGCCACTTCGAGGCCGAGGCCCTGACCGAATCGCATCAGGGTGTGTTGGCCAGAGCCGAGGCGCTTCCCGAACACGATCTTGATTCGCTGGCCTCGGCTCCCGGCGCCTTCCTTCTGGTGCTCGATGGCATCACCGACCCGGGAAACCTCGGGGCCATTCTGCGCACTGCCGAGTGTGCGGGAGTCACCGGCGTCATCATGCCAAAGCACCGATCAGTGCATGTCTCTCCGACCGTGACCAAGACCGCGGCTGGCGCCATCGAGCACCTACCGATGGCGGTGGTCGGAGGGATCCCGGCTGCGCTGACCCGGTTGAAGCAGTTGGATGTCTTGACCATTGGGTTGGAGGCTGGCGGCCAGTCCACCATCTTCGACCTTCCCATTGGCGTTGACACAAAAGTGGCCCTCGTCCTGGGTGCTGAGGGGAGCGGTTTGAGCCGCTTGGTGGCCGAGAGGGTTGACGTCAATGCGGCTATCCCCCTTGAAGGCCATTTGAACAGCTTGAATGTTGCGATGGCAGGCGCCGTCGCCTGCTTTGAGGTTGTACGTAAACGAAGCGTGGCTGACCCGGGAGGGCGGACGTGACACAGACATATCTTGGATGGGACGACAACGAGTACCCGTGGCCCCCTCCGGATGGCTGGTATCAAGCCGCCGAGGGCAAGTGGTGGCCAGAGGGCTATGGCCCCGGTGCCCCCGATGCCGGTGGCGCTGTCGCCGCGCCCATGGAGAATCCGGGTGGTATGGCGCCACCAGCCGCCGCCGCGCCGCCGCCCGCAGCAGCTCCGCCTGTCGCCGCACCAGTGGGCGGTCCGCCGCCCGGCAGCGGTCCACCACCAGCCGGTGGCTTCGCTCCACCGGATGCTGCTCTCGGTGGCGCTGCTCCTGCTCCTGCTCAGGCTGTTGGGGCCCCGCCACCGGCTACCGACGGTGGTGGCGGCAACAAGATGCTCCTCATTCTTGGCGGTCTGGGTGCGTTGATCCTGCTGGCTGGCGGAGGCATCTTCGCCCTCACCCGGGGTGGCGGCGACGATGACACCACGACGACGAGCGCGCAGACAGTGCCCAACGAAGATGAGACGCCAACTACTCCGGTTCAGACCGACAATTCGAGCGACGACTCGACCGACACCGATTCGAACAACAGCGATTCGAACGACGGCGGCGGAAGCAGCAGTGGCGACGCCGGTACGTTCGAGAATCCTCACGCCTTCGGCGACTCGGTCACCATCTTCTACGAAGACTTCGACGGGGTCGAGAAGACCTGGGTCGTACAGATTCTCGAGCCGGCCTACGACGGCACCAGCGATGTAATGGACGAGAACCAGTTCAATGATCCGCCGCCCGACGGTGAAGCGTTTGCCATCGCCCGGGTCAAGATCACCTACGAAAGCGGCCCGGCCCCGGGCAGCGTGTCGGAATTGAACCTGAAGGCCGTTGGGCCATCGGCCGTGGTGCTGACCTGGTTTGGAAACTACTGCGGCGTCGTTCCTGACTCCCTCGAGACATCGGCCGAGCTCTTTCCCGGCGGTTCGACCGAAGGAAATCTCTGCTTCTCGACTGACGAGGGCGACATCGGTGACCTCACGATGCTCATCGACACCTTCGCAGCCGACGGCGAGGTCTACCTCTCCATGCAGTAGCGCTTACTGGGGCTGGTCCCTACAACTTACGACAGTCGGGTCTCGCC
>CALHBU010000158.1 GCA_937930655.1 uncultured Acidimicrobiales bacterium
GGCGCGGCTGTTCGGCGCGGTAGACGTCTGCCGCGCCGCCAGATCCAATGTGTTCAGCGTCGGTTATCCCCTCGATCCCCAGATCAAGGCCAGGTCCATCAGACAAGGTGAAACCCTCCAGTCGCCGCCAAAGGTACCAAACGAAACAACCGGCTCGAAAGCGGGTGATGTGCCCGAGGGCAAAAGAGATCTAGCCTCGCTTCATGAACCGCTCGATGGTTACCTTTCCCGTGGCAGATCTGAATCCGACCGAGTGCTACAAACTGACCACTGGACTGGTGATACCGCGTCCTATCGGGTGGATCGGTTCCTACGGCACCGATGGTGTTGCCAACTTGGCCCCGTACTCCTTTTTCCAGGCCGTAGCCACCAACCCCCCGGTCGTGATCTTCTCTACCGGTGTGGCCAAGGGCGTTGTAAAAGACAGTCTGGCGAACGTGCGGGACTCCGGCGTGTTCACCGCCAATATGGTCGACCACGATCTCTCGGTGGCCATGAACGCAACGGCCGCCGAGGTGCCGCCGAGTGTTGATGAGTTTGGGTTGGCCGGTCTGACCGTGAAGGACTACGGCTCGGTCGCTGCTCCGGGCGTCGCCGAGGCCAAAGCAGTGTTGGAGTGCCGGGTGGTCGATGAGAAGGTTTTTGGCAGTGACCCGACCCTGAACCACGCGGTAACCTTTGGTGAGGTGGTGGCGTTCCATATCGCTGACGAAGTTCTCGATGGAACCAGAATCGACGCAGCAGCGGTCGACGCCGTTGGCCGTTTGGCTGGCACCATGTATGCCACCACGAGGGAACAGTTCTCGCTCGACCGTCCGGGGTGACCCGGCCTACCTTTGGCCGCCATGGACATTGGCGTACATCTTCCCCAGCTTGGCCGAGGTGCTAGCAAAACCGCGTTGGTTGACTTCTGTCGAGAGGCAGAGGCTCTTGGCGTTCACTCCGGCTGGACAAGCGATCACATTGCCTGGCCCGCTGACGTCGCTTCGAAGTACCCATACAGCGATGACGGTTCGTTTCCCGCCCCAAACGACATGGCGTGGCTCGATCCCATCGGCACGCTTCTGTTCGTAGCCGGCATCACCGAAAAGATGAAGTTGGGTCAAACGGTGTTGATCATGGGCTACCGACCCCCGATCCAAACGGCCAAGCTCATGGCCACCCTCGATGTACTTTCCGAGGGGCGCGCCATCCTCGGTGCCGGCGTTGGCTGGATGAGGGAAGAATTCGAGGTGCTCGGCATGCCATGGGACAACCGGGGCAAGCGGGCCGACGAACAGTTGGAGATCTTCAAACTGTTGTTCACCGAAGAGACTCCGACCTACGACGGCACCTACTACCAGTTTCCCGAGATCAAATTCGAGCCAAAGCCTCCGCAGGGCAATATTCCGGTGTGGATCGGCGGTGCTTCCGAGGCCGCTTTTCGTCGTACCGCCCGCTTCGGCGAGTGTTTCCACGCCGCATTCGAACCAATCGACACCGTCCGCCAAGAGTGGGATCGGGTGCAAGCTTTGGTCGACGAGGTCGGTCGCAGTCAGGACGAGGTGACGTTGTCCATCCGGCTTTACCTCGACCCAGCTGGTAACCAGAAGCCGGCGTTGTCCTTCGCTGGCTCCAGCGAACAGATGATTCAAACCATGTCTGAATGGGAGGCCATCGGGGTCGACCACGTCCTGGTTGATATCACCGCTCCCGGTGGCCCATCGGGCCGGCTCGAGGCGTTGCAACGGTTCATGACCGAGGTCGTGCCCAGCGTTGGCTGAACGCACCCGTGACCGGTCGCTGCTGGTCATAGCCGTGATTCTTGGGTGGCTGGGATGGGCAGCGTTCGTTGGCCCGGCGGGGGCTGCTGAACCCCGGGCCGAAACGGCCCCCATTCCGATGGTGGCGGTTGGCGACATGGCGGTTTGTGGTTCCGACGCCTCGGTGGTGGTCAGTTCGATGTTGGACCACGTTGCCGGAAACATCTTGGCCCTCGGAGACTTGGCCTATCCCGACGGCAGCGCCGAGGATTTCGCCGAGTGCTTTGATCCGGTGTTCGGCCGTCACCGAGATCGCATGCTGCCTGTTGTGGGAAATCACGAGTATCACACGCCGGGAGCAGCCGGGTACGCCGACTATTTCGGCACGGCCGCCGGCCCTCGTGACCAGTTCTGGTACGTCGAACAGCAAGGTGACTGGCAGGTCCTGGTACTCAACTCCAACTGCTCGAGGGTTGGCTGTGGGACCGACTCCGAACAATATCGATGGCTGGAAGCCCAGCTCGCTGCGTCTCCCAACACCTGTCGTGTCGCTGCGTTCCATCACCCCCGTTGGACGTCGCATCACTTGTTCCGCGACAACCACTTGGTGGATCCGTTCGTCCGGTTGCTTCAGGACGCCGGCACTGATCTGATCCTGTCGGGACACGGGCATCACTACGAGCGATTCGAGCAGCAGACGGCCGATGCTGAACTATCGGACGACAACGGGTTCCACCACTTCGTCGTTGGCACCGGAGGGGTGGCGCTTCGACCGACCACCCACGTTGCCCCGAACTCGGCAGTCCGAGCTCAAGCCCACGGAATTCTCGAACTTTCGTTGGCCGCTGACAGTTTCAGTTGGACCTTTCGCACCGCAGATGGTGAGGTGCTCGATCGGGGAACCGACGACTGCGTTCATGGCCAAGAGCCGCAGCCCGAACCGTTGCCTGAGCCCGAACCGCAACCCGAACCGGAATCGGAACCGCTCGCCCCGCCCGTGGACTCTCAGTTGCACCGGCTCTACCTTGCGGTCTTTCTTCGCACGCCTGATGCCTCCGGTCTCGAGTACTGGCTTGCCCAGCGTCAGGCCGGCACCACGTTGCGGGGCATCGCAACCTTCTTCACCGAGAGTCCAGAATTCATGACGCGCTACGGCGCCCTCGACGACGGTGCCTTCGTCGAACTGTTGTACACCAACGTGTTGGGCCGTTCTCCAGACCAAGCAGGGGAGCAGTACTGGCGGGGTGAGTTGGCCGCCGGCATGAGCCGGGGAGAAACGGTGCTCTTATTCAGCGACTCGCCAGAGTTCATCGCCTCCACCGGCACCTGACCCCCCGGGTTGGCTTAGGCCTTCATGGCTCCGTCGACCACGAACTCATGGCCGCTGCAGTAGCTGGACTCGTCCGAGGCCAGGAACAGCACGACGTTGGCTACTTCGGAAGCAGCCGCGGTGCGACCCATGGGAATGCGTTCCTTGACCCGGGGGAGTGCACTGCCGAACTCATCGAGCATCGGTGTTTCGATGATGCCGGGATGGACGGAGTTCACCCGAACACCGTCGGCCGCGAGTTCGAGGGCCGCCGACTTGGTCATTCCACGAACCGCCCATTTGGTGGCGGCGTAGGCGTGGGCCACCGCCGCTCCACTCAATCCGGCGATTGACGAGATATTGATGATGCTGCCCTTGCCTCGCTCGCGCATCGACAGCCCGGTTGTCTTGAGGCCGAGGAAAACACCGGTCTGGTTGATGGCGATCATTCGATTCCAGTCGTCCATCGAGGTGTCAAACATGCCGGCTATCTGAAAAATCCCGGCGTTGTTCACCAGCACATCGATGCCTCCCTGTTGTTCAACGATGCCGGTAACTACCCCGCTCCACTCGTCAGGACTGGTGACGTCATGATGGAGATAGGTCACGTTGTCGCCGAGTCTCTCGGCTGTCTCCTGCCCGACCTCGTCGAGGACATCGGTGATGTACACCGTTGCCCCCTCGGCAACGAAGAGTTCGGCTTCCGCCGCCCCCTGCCCTCGAGCTCCACCGGTCACAAGCGCCACTTTGTCGTCTAGACGTCCCATGGCTGCACCCTAGATCTGGTTGCAACGCCGAGGAGCATGCAAGGCAAAGTGTCGGGTGCAACCTAGAAGTCGGCTGGCCAGATCTTGGTGCCGGGGTGGAATTGGCTCCAGGCAAACCAGAACGCCTGATGGGCGCCGGCGTCGCTTCCATCGGTTCGCACCGCTCGTACCCCACCGGCGTCGAGTTCGAGAACGAACTGGTCGATGATGATCTCCTCGTCGGCCTCGAGGGCAGTGATCGCTGCTTCGACGTCGACTCCAACGGTCGTGCCGTCATCCAGGATCAGCCCGAGGACCTGTTGCTGGGCCGGGAGCCGAGGATCGATCTCGCCCACCGGGAAGATCGGACCATCGTCGTCTCTTCCACCGAGCGGGTCCCGGACGTACTGCCGACCAATGCCGCCGTCCTCGGCGACGATGGTGGTGTCGGGGTGTTCGGCCTTCCACTCACCCCAGGTTGTGGTGACCACTGACAGCTGCTCCAACTGAACTCCGGCGTCGGCCAGTGGTCCGGTAGTGGCTCGGCCGGTGAACGTGTCGATCAACGAGTAGGTCTCGAGGTCGAACATCATCTTGTTGGAGCGGATAAGTAGACCCGAGGTGCGGAGCACGGGATCGAAGCCGTCGACGTTGTCGACGTAGTACGCCTGGGCTGACCCGCACAGAGTGCAGTACGGCATCCCGAAGCGGCGTCCGCCCAGCTCATCCATGACCATCTCGTGGACTTCCATGATGTTTCTCGGGTAGGCCCTAGCCTCACCATCGACCACTACACCGAAGATCACCGCCTCATCGGGAAACCAGTCACCCCCGGATGCATCGGTTACACCGGGTGAGTCGAGCGCCGGGATGCAACTCTGCGGGCAGGGCTGATTGTCGCCCAGCGGTCGATCATCGACCAGAACTCCTCCCCAGCCGACGAGGCGCCAATCGATATCGGCAGCGGGATCAAAGAAGGCCTCCCAACGAGGCTCGCCTGCGGTGTAGAGCTGGCGCTTGTAGTCGAGGTAGTTCGGGGGAGCAGGAATGTCCCACGCCATCATCTGGTTGGCCGATGATGACCACGGAGAGAAGGGGTCGACGCCGACGCCGGTGAGTTCAGCGAAGACACCGGTCAGACGGTCGCCGCCAGGGGTGCCGGCAAGGAAACGAAGCAGATCAACAACTACCCAGGCCGCTCGAGGATCGCCGCTGGTGGCGATGGTGTCGAGAGCCGAGGCCGGAATGCCCTGTTGAGCAAAGATCACCGCCTCGCCAAGTGCGAGATCCAGATCGGGATCGATGTCGCCGGTCGGGAAGTCGGGGACCGGAGCATCGAGGGAGGCCCGCGCTGGAGGCGAGGTCTCTTCTTGGTCAGGCTGTTCTTGGTCAGGCTGTTCTTGGTCAGGCTGTTCGTCATCGCTGACGACATCGGATGGATCGGTCCCGCTGCCCTCATCGGTACTGGACGAAACAGCATCGTCACCGTTGGTGCAGGCGCCGGCCAGCACCGCGAGTGTCAGTAGTACCGTTCCAAATCGACGCTTCATGGGCTCACCAACCGCATTCGTGTCCCCAAGCTTCCCGGACAAAGGTGAACAGGGGCGTAACATCGCCAGATGTCGTCTTTCGATCTCTCAACAGCCACGACCTTACGGACTCTCGACGAGATCCATCGAGGCGGGATTTCCAGCCTTGAGCTGCTCGAGCAGATGATCGCCAACATCGAGCGCATGAACCCCGAGGTGAATGCGGTTGTGGCCATGGATCTCGAGCGGGCGAGGGGCGAGGCAGTAGCCGCCGACGATCTCTACGCATCCGGTGGCCAACGCGGACCGTTGCACGGCCTGCCCATGACGATCAAGGACTGCTACCAGACCATCGGTCTCGAAACGACGGCCGGAGCACCCGAACTGGCGAACTTCGTTCCCGAGGTCGACGCCGACCTGGTCCGACTGCTCCGCCGGGCTGGTGCCATCGTGTGGGCCAAGACCAATGTCCCCCTCTACGCCGGTGACCATCAGACCTACAACGATGTCTACGGCGTCACCAATAACCCCTGGGATACGACCAAGACCTCGGGCGGCTCATCGGGCGGTGCTGCGGTTGCCATCGCCTGCGGATTCACCACCGCCGAGGTCGGAAGCGATATCGGCAACTCGATTCGACAGCCCGCATCGAACAACGGAGTCTTCGGCCTCAAGACCACCCACGGGCTTCTCTCCGGGCGGGGTCACATCCCCGGTCCTCCCGGCACCCTTGGCGTCACCGATCTCGGCGTGTTCGGACCCATGGGTCGCTCCTGTGGCGACCTCCGGCTGCTGCTGGAGGTCATGACCGGTTCGAGTACGGCATTCGGGGGTATCCCGGGCGCGACATTGCCGACGCTCGACGGTCCGGCCGAAATCACCGAGCTCCGTCTTGGTCTCTGGTCCGATGACCCGGTGTCGCCAGTCGATGCCTCGGTGAAGTCGATGATCGAGAACGCAGCTTCCGATCTGAGTGCGGCTGGCGCCAGCGTCAACGCCGACATCCGGCCTGACGTCCCGTCCGAGGAGCTGCACGACACCTACCTGCGGCTTCTCAACTCGGCGCTGTCTCCGGGTTTCCCCTCGCATGTCTGGGACAAGCTGGTTGACCAGGCCGGTAACAACTACGACTCGACCGACGACGAACATGTGGCCTTTGCCCGCCTGACCACCCTTCCCCACAAGGAGTGGATCATGGCCGACGAGCGTCGAGCGGTTGCCCAACAGGCGTGGGACAAAGTATTCGAGACCGTCGATTGCGTGTTGGCCCCGATCCAGCCAGTACCGGCCTTCCCCCATGACCATGAGCGGCCCTATGGCAAGCGAACCCTGTCGGTCAACGGCTCTGATGTTCCTTATCGGAACATCCTCTTCTGGGCTGGCATCGCCACCATGCCGCTGCTGCCATCGGTTGCCGTGCCGCTCGGCACCACGGCGGAGGGTTTGCCGGTTGGGGTGCAAATCATCGGACCGCGATGGTCTGATCATCGACTTCTGGCCTACGCCGAGGAGATGGCGTCGGTGTTGGGCACCCGATTCACGCCACCGCCCCTCGTCAACGCTGGCTGACGGTGGCGGTCGGGGGCTCTCTCGTTGATGTGCTCGTTGTTGGGGCCGGGGTTGCCGGGTGTGTGGTTGCTCGAGTTCTCGCCGACCACGGGCTGAGCGTGCAGGTGGTCGAGGCCGGATCGGCCGATCAGCCTGAGGTCGTGAGCGGCCTCGATGCGCTGGCTGCGGCGAGCGCCGAAGGTTGGACCTGGCCCGGTGAGTACAGGCGCGGCCGGGGGCTCGGCGGTGGAAGCGCGGTGAACGGCCTGGTCATGATGGCGGGCGACACCGACCAACTTCGGTTGTGGGGTGGAGAGTCTCTCGTTGGTTGCATGAACACGATGGTCGACCGGCTTGCCCCGGTCCCACATCGGCATGGGCCGGTTGCGACCGCTTTCAGGCGGGCCGGTCGGACCGCCGGGCATCAGAGCTCCCCATCAAGTGCAGTACCTGATCAGACCGGTCTTATCACTGCCGCTCTGGCCATCGCTGGCGGGGCCCGACGCTCCGTCGCCGACTGCATGTTCGCCGATGCGCCCCCTCGACTCGAGGTGATAGCTGACACCGAGGTGGTCGAGCTCAGCGGCAATGGGCAGATGGTGACCGGAGTGCGTACCGCCGATGGCCGGTCGTTGACCGCCCGCCATACCGTGCTGAGCGCTGGTGCACTGGCATCGCCAGGGCTGTTGCTGGCCGCTGGTCTGGGCAACGAACACGTCGGACGGGGGCTCAAGGACCACCCGTCAGTCGGCTTCACGCTCTCGCTGAGCGACTCCGGTCATTCGCCGACATCGCCGACTGCTCCGCCAGTCACAACCGTCCTACGTTGGTCATCGGGCCGGGAAGCCAATGATCTTCTGGCCGTGCCGGTCGAGGGGACCGCATCTACCAAGGGCTATGGGGTCGTTCTGGCCGCCACAATGGTCGCCCGCTCAGAGGGCCAAGTCGACCGTGACGGAGCCAACTTCGGGCGACTGACAGAGGCGGACGACCGCTTCCGCCTTCGGGCCGCTGTGCGGGGGATGGCGGCACTGCTGACCACAGAGTCATGGATGCCTGTTGTCGATCAGGTCTTCATCGACGACAGGGGGACGCCGCTTAGCCAGTTGCCAGCGGGCGATGCCGACCTCGACGATTGGATGATGGCGGCCCCCGATGGGCTCTACCACGCCGCAAGTTCTTGTCGGCTTGGTGCGGCCGTAGGCGATGGCGGCCAGGTGGTCGACACAACCGGTGTGAGCGTCATCGACGCATCAGTTTTGCCCGATCTTCCCCGGGCGAACCCGCAGCTGACCGTGATGGCGGTGGCCGCCCAACTAGCCGAGCAGCTCGCCGCCTCGGTCTCGTCGACCTGATTGTTATCGGGCCATGCCGTAGAACTCGTCGTTCGGTCGGATGGCTGCGAAGTTGGCCAGACGGTTGGACATGGCGAAGTAGGCAGTAATCGCTCCAATGTCCCAGATCTCGTCCTCAGTGAACCCGTTGTCCCGGAGGGGCTGGAGATCGTGATCGTCGACATCGGCTGAGTTGGTTGCCACCTTCACCGCCAGATCGATGATGAGTCGCTCCCGCTCACTGAGATCGGCCTTGGCCGGGTTGGTGGCCAACTGATCGGCCAGCAATGGATTCTTGGCTCTGATCCGGAGGATCGCGCCGTGGGCCATCACACAGTAAAGGCAGCTGTTGAGACCGCTGGTGGCCACAACGATCATCTCCCGCTCGGCCTTGGACAAACCCTCGCTCTTGTCCATGAGGGCGTCGTGGGTGGCAAAGAAGGCTCGGAACTCGTCGGGACGATTGGCCAGGGCGAGGAACACGTTTGGCACGAAGCCCGACTTCTCCTGAACGTCCAGGATCATGGCGCGGATGTCATCGGGAAGGTCCACCAGCTCCGGAACCGGAAATCGAGAGATGGGAAGGGAAGCTGGCTCAGTCATACAGCCTGACTATCAGAGGGAGTGCGCAGAACAAACACCATCGCCCTGCCCGACCATCAACCAGATCGAAGGAGCATTTCTTGTGCGATGCGCTTCCTGCCTGTCGAGCTGCGAGAGTGGTGCCGATGCCAGAAGGTCATGTCCTACACCGCGCCGCTCGTTTGCAGGGAAAGCGGTTCAACGGGTGTGAAGTGGCGGTTGAATCCCCGCAGGGCCGTTTTTCTGCTGGCGCCGACCAACTTGATGGCCAAACACTCGAGGTGATCGAAGCCAAAGGAAAGCACCTCTTCTACCGGTTCGAGAGCAGCGATGTCCTGCACATCCACCTCGGTTTGTTCGGGAAGTTCAGACTGTCCCGGCCCCCGTTCCCTGAGCCCTCACCGGCCTGTCGGGTGCTCATGAGCACAAGCGATGACCAGCTGCACCTGGCCGGCCCCAATCAATGCGAGATCCTCGACCCAGAAGCGACGGCCGACGTCATGGATCGCCTGGGGCCCGACCCGTTGAGGGGCCCGGCCGATGGAGCCGAGGACTTTGGGCGCCGGCTCTCGACCAGAAAGATCCCGATCGGGCGGGCCATCATGGACCAGAAGATCGTCTCGGGGATCGGCAACGTCTACCGCTCCGAGTTGCTGTTCATGCTCGGCATCGACCCCTTCACTCCGGCCAACAAGCTCGGGGTTGACGACGTTGAACGGTTGTGGGCTCTGACGGTGGACGAGCTGAAGGCAGGGGAGCGGTTGGGGCGGATCGTGACCGTCACGCCAGACGATTCCGACGGAGCGAAGCGCCGCGAGCTGGCGGCGGGCGAGCGGCTGTACGCCTACAAGCGAGACGGCAAGTCGTGCCGCCGTTGCCACGAGCCGATCGTCTGCGCCGACATCGATGGCCGCAATGTGTGGTGGTGTCGATCGTGTCAGCACTGACGGTGCTATCCGAGGGCCGGTAGGCTGGTCAGCCGAGGCGAGCCTGTAGCGAGGCGATGGTGTCGACCGTGTCCGGGGTGCGATCGGCCCGGTAGCCCTTGACCCTGGCAAACCGAAGAGCAACCCCACCGGGGTAGCGAGTGGAACGCTGCACGCCATCAATGGCTATCTCCACCACCAATTCAGGCCGTACGAACACGGTGTGACCCGACGAACTCTCTCGAGTCTTCAACCGAAGGAACTGGTCGGTCTGCCACGCCAGCAGCTCATCGGTGAGCCCTTTGAAGGTCTTGCCAACCATCACGAAGTCGCCGCTCTCATGGTCCCTGGCTCCCAGGTGAAGATTGGAGAGTGAACCGGTGCGTCGCCCGTGACCCCATTCGGCAGCCAACACCACCAGGTCGAGCGTATGGACCGGCTTCACCTTGCGCCAGGCCTTGCCCCGACGGCCCGCCTGGTAGGCGCTCTCCAGCCCCTTGACCATCACCCCCTCGTGGCCGGCGGCTAGTGCTTGGTTGGAATGAGCCGCCGCTTCGTCGGGATCGCTGGTGATGACCATAGGGACCCTGTGCTCACCGGCGATGCGATCGAGGGCCGCAGACCGTTCAGACAACGGTGCATCGATGAGGTCGACACCATCGAGATGCATGACATCGAAGAAGAACGGGGTCATGGCCACCGCCGAGTCCGACGGTGTGCCTGATTCATCGCTGAACGTGCTCATGGTGTCCTGGAACGGCTGTGGCGAGCCATCGGCGACCAGCCCGAGCACTTCGCCGTCGAGCACCACTCGGTCGACCGGCAGCGCCGACACCACCTCGACCACACTGGTCAGTCGGTCGGTGACGTCGTTGAGATTGCGGGTGAAGATGGAGATGTCGGATCCGTGCCGATGAACCTGGATGCGGGCACCGTCCAGTTTCCACTCCACCGACGCTGCTCCGACCG
The DNA here is from genome assembly GCA_937930655.1 of uncultured Acidimicrobiales bacterium. GTDB lineage: Bacteria > Actinomycetota > Acidimicrobiia > Acidimicrobiales > SZUA-35 > JAHECQ01. The sequence continues at coordinate 10,686 of CALHBU010000158.1, forward strand.
CAGCCACTGCGTCAGCAACCGTTTCCGACGTCGAAGCCAGCATCGGCTCGATTGGCCGCCCGACCTCCAACTGAACGTTGGCCAAAGCCTCGGCGCCGTCGACCAATGCCAGTCGACTGGCCACGCCCAGGTTGCCGGTCAGCATCACGGCCCGTCGAAGCTGGGTGAGCTTTACGTCACTTGCCTTGGCCACCGCAGCGGTAACAACACCAGCCAGCGCCCCCTGGCGGAGCTCACCGGTAAGGATTTGGCGGATGATCTGGTGTTCGGGTGCGGTGGCTCGTTGCATCAAACCAGTCAAAAGGTGGCGGCGAGATGCCGTTGACCCGTCACCGGTGGTCTGTGACAGATCGGTGAGAAGCGAGTCGAGTTCTGTCACCGACAGGCTCGGCTCCTTGGCCGGTTGCACAGCCAAGCCAGACACCGTTGCCCAGCCGACCCCAACTCGGCCCTGGCGAGGCTTGGCGATCAGGAATCCGATACACGGCTCGATCTCACCGGGCTCGAGCTTGGCCACCAGATCGGCCAGCAACGCCGTCTTCTCGTTGCGAGCCGATGCGGCGGCCACCGCAGTGGAGCAGGCAGCAAGATCGGCCAGGAGCATGAGAGAAGTCTGCCCTTCCGATTGGCGTAGTGTGAAGCTCATGATTCTCGATCAACTGACGGTGTCACCGGCGGCCTTCGCCGACCGGACCGGGTGGGAAGCCAAACCGGAAGGCCTCTGTAAGGGCGATATCTGTGTCCCCGCCCCCGAGGCAGTAGCCACTGATGGGCAGCTTGATGTCCAGGTGCTGTCTCAGAAACTCGGCATGCCTTTGGTCTCTGACAGCGCTCGGGGCATTCATGCCCTAGGGCCCGAGGCCAATGGGCGATCGTTGACGACAGCCGTCGCCCCCGAGCTTGAGCTCCCAACGCTCAGCGCGGACCGAAACCCGTTCAAACTTTCGGCGCTTCACGGCCGCAAGGTTCTGCTGGTCGCCTGGGCCTCGTGGTGAGGCTGCAGAATGAGCTTGCCCGGGTGGCAGGCACTGCACGCTGAACTTGAACCCCTAGGCGTCACCGTCGTAACGGTGGCCCTCGATATCGACCCGGCCAAAGCCCAACCGTGGGTGGATGCCGCCGCGCCGACGCACCCATCGCTTGTCGACTCTGCACACATCACCAACGAACTCTTCGGCTTCAACAATGTGCCGATGGCCGTGTGGATCGATGAAACCGGCACCCTTGTCCGCCCGGCTGAGAGTGCCTCGATCGAGGGGCGCGACACCACGTCTCCGCTTCCTGAGGGTCTTCCCGATCGTGTCGTCGAGCTGATGACAGAAGCGCGGAAGATCCCCGATATCGCTGATGGTTATCGGGCCGCGGTGCTCGATTGGGCCGAAAAAGGCCCCGACAGCGAGTTTGCGTTGTCACCGGCCGAGGTCATCGAAGCATCGTTGCCTCGAGACACCCACCACGCCGAAGCTGCCGCCAACTTTGAGTTGGGTCAGCATCTCTTCCGTACCGTCGGTAAAGACGCTGCCATTCCGTTCTGGAGGGCTGCCCACGCGTTGGATCCCACTAACTGGACCTACAAGCGGCAGGCCTGGACGCTCGAGACCACACCGGAAGGCGAGCCATCGGACATGATGCAGCCACCGACCGAGGTGTACGAGGGCAACTGGCTCGACGATGTCCGGGCCAGTGGTGGCGGCGAGAACTACATCACCCGCCCCAGTTTTCTCTAGCTGCTCTCGCTGCAGGCTCGACAGTGCCCAACAAGATCGATTCGATGGTGTTCGCCGCTGAATCCTTCGGAGGCGGCGGCACTGGCTAGTGCCGCGTGGAGATCGTCCTCCAGCCGGTCGGGGAGCGTGACGTCGAGCACGATCCCGCAACCGATACAGACCAGGTGGTGGTGATGGGCACCGGTGACGTCCTCGGTCAGTTCGAAACGGGCATGGTCGTCGGTGGTGATGATTCGATGGACAACCCCGGCCTCTTCCAGAACAGCCAGGTTCCGGTAGGTGGAACTCTGAGCCAGGACGTCATCACGATTGAGCAGCTCGGAGATGGTCGCAGGGGCCGGAGCCGTGGCCAGAAGCTCAACGACGGAACGACGATTGCGGGTGTAGCGCTGGTCGAGAGTGCGAAGGCGCTGCAAAGCGATCTCGTGTAGCTCACTCAGCGACAACCCGGCCATTGGCCGCTAGCGTAGTGGGAACGACTGAGAACGGAACAAACTGCTCCGTTCTGTCGTTGAAGAGAACGTGCCGAACCCAGGAGGTTCACATCATGGCCCAGACCACCTACGACATGACACCGGTCATTCAGACCGACGACCAGACCAGAACCAACTTCCTCATCAAGGTCTATCAACACCTCGGACTGGGCGTTGCCGCCTTCATCGTGTTCGAGACCTTCCTGTTTATGACCGGAGCGGCCGAAGCGATCTACAACTTCGTGGCCGGTTCCCGCGGAACCTGGATCATCGTGCTCGGCGGTTTCATGGTCGTGAACATGATCACCAGCCGGGCGGCCCACAACTTGTCTAATCCAGCAGCCCAGTACGGCGGCCTGTTCGGGTTGGCAGTGGCTGAAGCGCTGATCTTCGCCCCCATGTTGTTTTACGTCTTCAACACCGATGGTGCGGGCACTGTCGGCGCTGCTGCTGCTGTGACCGGCGCCGGTTTCGCCGGCCTCACCGTGGTAGCCATGGTCACCAAGAGTGACCTGTCGTGGATGCGCCCCATCCTCATGTTCGCCGGCGTAATGGCCATGGTGGCCATCGGCGCTGCGCTGCTCTTCGGTTTCCACCTGGGCGTCTGGTTCAGCGTGGCGATGGTGGCCTTCGCCGGTGCATCCATCCTCTACCAGACCCAGAACATCATTCGCCGGTATCCGGCTTGGGCCTACGTCGGGGCTGCCGTTGGGCTGTTCGGCTCGCTCATGACGATGTTCTGGTATGTCCTCCAGATCTTCTCTGGTCGCGACTGATCAGCATCGGTGTCGATCGATCTCAACGCCGATCTGGGTGAAGGATTCGGTCGCTGGTCGCTCGGCTCTGATGACCTTCTCCTCGAGGTCGTCACCAGCGCCAACGTGGCGTGCGGCTTTCATGCTGGCGACCCTCCCATTCTCCGTCAGGTCTGCGAAGGAGCGGCCGCCAAGGGCGTAAAGGTCGGCGCCCAGGTCTCCTATCGAGACTTGGCTGGCTTTGGCCGTCGGGCCATGGATGTCCCGGCAGCCGAGCTTGAGAACGAAGTGATTTATCAGATTGGTGCGCTCGACGGCATGTGTCGGGTGGCCGGGACCTCGGTGTCCTATATCAAGCCTCATGGCGCTCTCTACAACCGCTGCTTCACCGATCTCGAGCAGGCAACGGCGGTAGCAGCTGCCGTTGCCGCCTACGACAATGGCCTCACCATGCTGGGCCAGCCCGGTTCGGCGCTTTTGGCTGCTGCTGAAACGGCCGGTTTGGCGGTCGCCAACGAAGCGTTCGCCGATCGGGCCTATGCCCCTGACGGCTCACTGGTTCCTCGAGGAAGCAACGGCTCGGTCATTCATGACCCGGCGACGGTGACCCGTCGGGTCATCCAGATGGCTACTGAGCACACGGTGGTGGCCATCGACGGCTCAGTTATCGACATCCGTCCCGACTCGGTTTGCCTGCACAGCGACACACCAGGAGCAGTCGAACTGGCCCGAGCCGTTCGTCGTGGGCTGGAAGCAGCTGGAGTCGAGCTCACAGCCTTCGTATGAGCGGCCCATCAGGTGGGTGGCAGGCATGAGAGTCCTCGAATACGGCGAGCGGGCCTTGCTGCTGGAGGTCGAACCAGAACGAGTGTCGGACTATCTCGATGCATTGCTGGCGCTCGATCTACCTGATGTGGTGTCGATCGTCCCCGCCGCCCAGACGCTGCTGATAGAGGCTCGCTCAGCTAGTGCCACCGGTTCCCTGCGCTATCGGTTGGAGAGCATCAAACCTGTCAGTGGGACCCGGCAGGACCTCCCCGAGGTCCAGATCAACACGGTCTATGACGGCCCCGATCTTGCCTGGGTGGCGGGGCAAACCGGCCTCACCGTCGACGAGGTCATCGAGGTCCACTCCCGGTCGGTCTTTCGAGTTCAGTTCTGCGGCTTCAGCCCCGGCTTCGGCTATCTCTCCGGATTGGACGAACGGCTTCATCTTCCTCGCCGAGAGTCGCCCCGTACGTCGGTCCCCGCCGGCTCGGTGTCGATCGCCAATGCCTATTCGGCCGTCTACACCGCCGCTACACCCGGCGGGTGGCATCTGTTGGGTAGGACCGACGCTCAACTCTTCGATCCGGCCCGCTTCGATGCCGGCGAATCGCCGGCGGTCTTCCAACCAGGCGTCATCGTTCGGTTCGTTCCCCAATGAACGCAGGCTCTCCAACTAACGCAGGCTCTCCAACCAACGCAGGCTCTCTGGTGATCTTCGAGACCGGGTTGTTCTCCACCATCCAGGACGACGGTCGGCCGGGGTTTGCTCACCTGGCAGTTGGACCGTGCGGTGCGGCTGACCAACCGGCCTTTCATATGGCCAACCGTATTGTCGGCAACGCTCCCGGTGCGGCGGCTATTGAGTCCGTTCTCGGTGGCCTTCGTCTTCGGGCCGAGCGGCCCACCGTGATGGCCGTTACTGGAGCGCCGGTCACCGTCTCTGTCGATGGCGTTGCCAACGCCCCCGGCCAGGCGCTGCATTTGCCGGCCGGGGCCGAACTCACCCTCGGTACACCCACCACAGGATTACGAACCTATGTGGCGGCCAGGGGAGGGATAGCTGTGTCGACCGTGCTCGGATCTCGTAGTACGGACACACTGTCCGGTCTTGGTCCGTCGCCACTGACGATTGGTGATCGTCTACCGATCGGTGACGACGTTGTGTCGCTACCGGCCCCCGACCTGGTCCCGATGCATCCACTCGACGAACGGCCGGTGGTGGAGATTCGGCGGGGCCCTCGTCACGACTGGCTGGATGAGGACTCCCAGCGACGACTCGTCGATGAGGATTTTGTCGTTAGCGACCAGATCAACCGTATTGGAGCGAGGTGTCGCGGCCCGTTACTGCAGCGAGCCCATCAACGGGAGCTGGCATCGGAAGCGATTCTCACCGGAGCGGTTCAGCTACCGCAGAACGGCGAGCCGATCATTTTCGGCCCCGATCACCCAACAACGGGTGGCTATCCGGTCGTGGCGGTTGTGGTCGAGCGTCATTTGCCAACAGTGGCACAGCTCCGGCCCGGTCAGAGCCTTCGATTCCGCTGGGTCAGCTGATCAGCCGTAGTCGTAGAAGCCACGGCCGGTCTTGCGGCCGAGCAGTCCGGCCTCGACCATTCGGGCCAGCAGCGGTGGAGGCGCGTACAGCTGCTCTTTGAACTCTTCGTAGAGCGACTCGGCGACTGCCATGGTGGTATCGAGACCAATAAGGTCGGCAAGGGCGAGAGGTCCCATGGGATGGGCGCAGCCGGTCACCATGCCCTGATCGATGTCTTCCTTGGACGCGAAGCCTGACTCAAACATCCGAATGGCCGACAGGACATACGGGATCAACAGGGCATTCACGATGAATCCAGCCCGGTCGGTCGAGTGGATGACCCGCTTGCCCAACGTTTCCCCGGAGTATGTCTGGGCGATGGCCTGGGTTGACTCCGACGTATGGAGCGACGTCACGATCTCGACAAGGTGGAGTACCGGGACGGGATTGAAGAAGTGAATGCCAATGACCTGTTCAGGGCGGCGGGTGACCATGGCCAACTTCATGATGGGGATGGAGGAGGTATTGGAGGCAAAGACCGCACCGTCCTGCTCGACCACCTCGTCCAGCTGGCGGAAGACCGATGTCTTGGCGTCCTCGTTCTCGATGATGGCCTCGATGACCAGCTGTCGATCGGTCAGCGAATCGATCTCTGATTCGAATCTCAACCGATCGAGGATGGCGACCTGTTCGGCCGCGTCCATCTTCTCGGCCCGTACCGCCCGTTCCAACGATTTCTCGATGCGGGCCTTGCCGGCTTTGGCTGCGGCGTCGCTGGCTTCGACGACAATGACGTCGAGACCGGCCTTGGCCGAAACCTCTGCAATGCCGGACCCCATGAGGCCGGCTCCGATCACGCCAACCCGCTCGATAGAGGATGCTTGAGTAGTCACCCCGACATTGTGCCAGGCCAGTAGCCCGCCTAATCGAAACCCAGGGAATCTTCATCGACGACGGTGGAGGGGTCGGGCGGGGTAATCCCAAGATCAGCGCCGTAGTCGAACATGTCGAATGTCATGGAGAAGCTCTCGAAGTCGTTCTCGGATCCAAGGTCGGTGCCGCTCATGCTTATCGAGAAGCGATAGAGCAGGCCGTCCTCACCGATCCAGAAGTCGATCGGGAGTGCTTCTGTCGGCAGCTCACCGAAGTTCTCCTCGAACTCGGCCTGCTCAGAAGGGTTGAGCGAGTTTGGATCGACAGTGGCCCTGAGGTGGCGAGTTTCAACGCCGTGAATCGTCTCGGTGCCGAGATCCTCAATCGAGGCATCGAGTTCCTTCATGCTGTCGAGAATGTCCGTCGGCGAGCTAAGCCCACCGAATCCGAGGTCGTCCGGGCTGAACGCCTCCTCGCTGTCGGCGTCCATGGCCAACCACTGATCTTCCTCTACACCGAGAAAGCCAAGGAATCCCCACTGCATCCAGGCCTCATCGCCAATGGTGATCATCCGCATGGGGTCGGAAAACATGGTGCCGAAATCGGCAAACAACTCGTCGTCAGAGCCGCCATCAGTCTCGGCCTCAAACATCGCTTCCATCCCGCTGAGATCGAACTCGAACTCACTGGCCTGATTTGGCAAATCGAAGGCGCCCCGCATTGTCACGATGACGGGTTCGGAATACTCGGCTGAAACCATCTCGATTCTGGCCTCGAAACGAGCCGACGTCTGAGCGTCCGGGTCCAGGGTGGCGGCCAGCACGGAGGAGCCAAGGCGGGTCTGCGCTCTGTCTGGTTGGGTTGCGGGTTTGGTCGGAGTCGCGCTGTCTGGTGCGACCTCGGTTGTTGGCAGAGAGGTTGAGGATTGGCTGGTTCCGGGTGCCGCCTCTGAACGAAGGCCTCCCAGAGGAGAGGGTTCTTGTTCAACGGCCTGCGGGTCAAGTACCGGCACCGTGGCCCCAGAGTCGGCGGTGTCCTGAGTGCCGGCGCCGCATGAGGTGGCGGTGAGTGCAGTCGCAGTGGCCAGGCTGAGCAAAAGGCGGCGCTTCGTCATTCGTGTTCTCCGTGGGTTTCGATTCGCCGTCGTTTCGACAGATCTTCGGACAGGTCTTCGGCTTTTGCCTGCAAAAAGTTGAGGGTGGACCGAGCCCGACAGCTACCTGTCTAGGGTGAGCCGATGCCCAGCCGCCTCTTCTTTGCCGCTTTGGTGTCCGCCACGATGTTGTCTGCATCGTTGTCTGCGTGCGGGGGTGGTGACGGTGACCGACAGGCCAAGATCGACCTCCTCATCTCAGAGGGCGAAACGCAACAAACGGCCGAGTGCTATGTGGACGAGTTGCCGGGCTACGACCTGGCAGATTTCGAGAATCTGATTAGTGCCGACAGCATCGAAGAAGCAGACGAAGAGTTCTTTGACGCTGCTCTGGATGCCTCGGGAGTATGTGAATGAGCTCTACCAGTCGGTAACCCGGCAAGGTCATCGGCAGTTGACTAGGTTCCTGTTCGGCCGGCGGATCAAGGGACCCGCAACCCTTTCGGCCCCAACCCATATGAGGACCAAGCAATGAGACTTGACTTTGCCAAGCACTTTTTGGCCCACCAGGAACAACACGCTTCCGACCCAGGCAGGCGCGATGCCATCAAAAAGATCGGAGCTGCCGGAGCTGCTGCAGCTGTTGCCGGTGCCGCCGGAACCGCAATCGGCTCGGGCGCCGTTGGGGCGACCGAGTACCAAACACCCGAGGGTGGCCCCTACACCGACGACATGTTTGACGTTGAGGCCGCCAAGGCTGGCGCCTGGGTGCCAGGACCCTACGGTCCCGACGATCAGCGTGGCTCGTTCAACGAGCTGACTCCCGAGCGCACTGCCAAAGCACTGAGCCGGCTGGATCTTCACAAGCCGGTGAACACATACCAAATGGGCGAAGAGATGTACAACGGCTTCCCGGCCTTCCCCAGCGATCCTCCTCGCCTCCACGAGATGTACTGCTATGTCTTCGGCTACGACGCCGCTCCCGGATTTGTCGAGGGTGGTGGCATCCAATCGGGCAACACTCCGCTGGGCAGCAATGAGCTCACCGGCCATGAGGAGCGCTTCGCCGAGAACTTCACTTTCCAGATCGCCACCCAGGTCGATGGTCTCAACCACATTGGCATCGGCACCACGTATTACAACGGCTTCCAGGGCCCTGATATCGCTCAGCCCCTCGGTACAACGGCCCTCGGCAACGAGACGATGGGCCCAGTCGTGGCCCGCGGTGTGATCCTCGACATCGTCGGTCTGAAGGTGCACAACGGCGATACCGACAGCTACTTCATGCACAACGGCAAGGCCGTGCTTAACGGCGACTACCGCATCACGGTGCACGACATCGAGTGGGCACTCAATCGCCAGCACATCTGGGAAGGCATTGGTGCAGGCGACGTTCCGATTCTCAACACCGGCTGGACCCACGTCAAGGACGACCCGAACGTCTACCTCACCCAGGAGCCCGGCATCTACCTGGCCGAGGCCCGCTACTTCGCTGACCGCAAGGTGGCGCTGGTCGCCGGCGACACGTGGGGTCTCGAGACCCTCAATGGCGAGGTCACCGGTACCGGCGCCTTTGTGTGTCACCAGGAGCTCATCACCAAGAACGGAATTCGCATCGGCGAATCCTTCGTGTGCGATGCCGCAGTGGCCGACAACTGCTTCGAGGGGGTAGTCGCCATCACCCCCGAGAACGTGCCCGGTGCTACCTGTGGCTCCAGCGCTCCGGTGTTCATCGGCAACGCTGGCCAGGTGCCCCACCTCCACAACGGTTGGTCATAGCTTTTCGGTCCGAACGGCTTCTGGAGCGCCACCCGCGCTCCAGAAGCCAGTCCGGGCTGTCAGGACGGCGGCCTAGCATCGGGGGTTCATGACCGAGCTCCCCCCGATCCGAATGATCGCCACCGACATCGACGGAACCATGCTCCGCAGTGATGGAACATTGTCGCCGCGTGTTCGAGACAGTTTGTTGGCTGCTCGGGATACTGGCATCGAAGTTGTGCCAACTACGGGGCGCCCGTACATGGTCAGCACCGATGTCATCGAAGCCTCAACGCTGTCCGGCTATTGGATTTTCGCCAACGGCGCCGTCACTTGGCATCTGGGCGATGATCGCCTGGTACGAGGCCACTGGATCGAGCAAGAGGTAGCCAAGCAGTTGGTCCTCGAGCTGCGGTCGGCTCTGCCCGATGCCGGCTTCGCCATCGAGATGGAGCGAGAGGTCTCGTTCGAGCCGGGTTTCGCCGAGCTGGTTCCGAACCGACCAACCTCGGGCGAGCACCTCGATGTGCTGGATGGGCTAACCAGTCGGGTACAGAAAGTGCTGGTCTTCCACCCCGGTGTCACCGTTGACAAGCTGTTTGAGTTGGTCGGCCGTGTGGTCGGCGATCACGCTGTTCCCAGCTACTCCGGACTTTCCTTCATCGAAGTTGCGCCCACGCTGGTGACCAAGGCATCAGCGGTGGAGGACCTGGCAGCCGATCTCGGTATCGCCCGCAACGAAGTCGCCACCTTTGGCGACAATCACAACGACGTGTCAATGCTCGCCTGGACCCCTCGAAGCCACGCCATGGCCAACGCCAGTCGGGATGCAAAAGACGCAGCCGCCACGGTCATCGGGGCCAACGACGATGACGGATTGGCCGTTGCGGTCGATGCCCTCACTGCTCAGCGACGAGCTGCTCACCGATAGCGGTGATTCCCACGACGCTGTTGATGAGTCCGAGGTGCGATGCTGAGATCTCGACCATGGTGGCCTGAGGGTCAAAGCTGTAGCGCCAGTCGACGATGCCGTCGGTCCGCGAGTAGATGGAGATGAGATCGACGGTGTCAGGAAAGGGCAGGTAGCGATCGTCGTCGACCTCCTGCTCTCGCTCAGGATGCACCGGCCCGAACCATCCGGCTCGCCAGATGCGGTCGAGCGACTCGGCCGGTACCTTCACCACCAGAAATGGCGGGTACTTGGTGCGAAGTGGCGCACCGATGGCAACCACCCGGCGGACCAGTTCTGGTGTGCGTACCGCCAGGATCCGACCCATCTGCCCGCCGCGACTATGGCCAACAATCGAGACCTTCTGGCCGGTACGTTCCGCTAGCTCGGCCAGATTGTCGGCCGCGGCATCGAGGCTGCGGTAGGCCGGCCCGGCGTTGCGACCGACATCGGCGATCTGCACGTCGTATCCAGCATGGGCCAGTACGTGGGCCAGCGGCTCGGCTTTGTGCGTCCCGGACATGAAACCGGGGATCAACAGGGCTGGACGGCCGTTACCGGAGGGGATGCCCTCGCCGTGCCACAACGGGCTCTTTCGAAGGGCTCGGAGTTCGAGCGGTGCCCTGGTTTCGCCCCAAACCGGACGGCCGAGCCACCCTCGGAGCCCGCGTTGGGGAGTTGGTAAGTCGGTCATTTCAGATGCCGGGCCTCATTGCCAGAACCGAAAGAGATCGAAGCCGTCGCCGAAGAGCGACCGGCGTACGCCAAAGGCATCGAGAAAAGAAAGGACGAAATCCCAGAACGCTTCTCGGACCGGTGCCACAAACCAAAGGAGTACGAACAGAACCATCATTCCGTAGCGGCGAACGGGAGCCAGCGCCACGAGAACATCGGGAGGAAGAAATGGCTCGAGTGCGCCGAAGCCATCGAGACCAGGAATCGGGAGCAGATTGAGTACAAAAGCCGTGACTTGGAGAAAGCCAAGAAAGGCCAGTGCAGCCGCCAATGTTGAGGTCTCATCGATGAGACCAGCCGACAACGGAAGCAGGCACAGGCATGCGAAGACGATGTTGGTGGCCGGTCCGGCCAACGACACCAACGAGGCGGTTGCCGGGGAGCGAAGGGCACGTCGGTTGATCCACACCGCGCCGCCCGGCAGCCCAATTCCGCCGGCCAGAACAAGAAAGATGGGGATGGCCAGAGAGGTCATCGGATCGGTGTATTTGCGGGGATCGAGCGTGAGGTAGCCCTTGGCGGCCACTGACCCGTCGCCACCTTTCCAGGCAACGTAGGCGTGAGCGAATTCGTGGAAGATGAGCGACAGGATCCAGCCCGAGACGACCAGGAGAAAAACCGAGAGGCCGTCGGGTAGAAGACCCAGTGCGGTGACGATGACACCAGCAACCGTCAATCCGACAACCAGAAGAAACAGCGGACTGGGGCGAACACCTACTGGCGATGTCGTACCGGACGGGGCAATCACGGACATAACGCTAGAGCCGGTGGGGGTGGCCGCCACGCTCGGCTAACTTTGCTGGCCATGGCCGAGCTTCGCTTCTTCTTCGGGACGATGGGTTCCGGCAAGTCGACCCAGGCGCTACAGATCCACCACAACCTGCGTAGTCGCGGCTTGGAATGTCTGCTGATTTCGCAGCTAGACCGGCAAACCGGACAGGTGTCGAGCCGGCTCGGGGTGTCGGCCGAGGCCACCATTCTTGATCCAACGGTCGATGTGTTTCGGCTGCTGGGGCAGGCTCATCTTCGGGGCGAAGGACTTCATGCCGTGGTTGCCGACGAGGCACAGTTCTATGCCCCCCATCAGATCGATCAGTTGGCCAGAGTGGTCGACGAGTACGACATCGATGTGTATGCGTTCGGGCTACTCACGACGTTTCAGGGGGAGCTGTTCGAGGGAACAAAGCGGCTCCTGGAATTGGCCGATGTCCGGTCCGAACTCCAGGTCGAAGCCCGCTGCTGGTGTGGCAAACGGGCAACCCATAACGCCCGTCTCGTGAACGGTCGCCAGGTCTACGACGGCGAGATCACCGTGGTTGGCGACACCGCTTCCAACGGGTCAGGACACGAAGCCGTTGTGAGCTACGACCTGGTGTGTCGACGGCATTGGATGGCTGACAAAGAGGCAGTCGATCAGTTTGCCCTCTTCGATGCCGACGACGGAGCTATCGATTTGAGGTGACCGGCTCGTCTCGGAGGTCGACGATCTCCTCGTCGGCACCTGAGGCTGGGTCGATCGGGGCATAGATACGAGGCACCGAATAGGGGCCGGGGGGTGGCGGGGTAGCAAACGTCGAGATCGCACTGACCTTGGCGGTGTAGAGCCACGAAGCGGTCACCAGGACGAAGGCGATAATGGCATCGGTCCAGTAGTGGTTGGCGGTAAGCACGACCACGGTGGTGGTGAGAAGTGGATGCAGCACAACGAGGTACCGGAACCGATTGCGGCTGAGGGCGACGACGCTGAGAGCTACCAGGACCGCCCATCCGACATGGAGTGATGGCATGGCAGCGAGCTGGTTGGCCGCCTCGGCTGCTCCGAGATCATAAGGATTGGGTCCGAAAATCACGCCCGTATCGACAAAGCCGAACGATGGTTTCATGCGGGGTGGCGCCAGGGGAAAAACCAGATGGAGGATGAGCCCACCGGCGGTCAGCATGATGAGTGTGTTGCGCACCGCGGCAAAACGGCTTCTGTGGCGCAGCCAGACCCACACCATGAAGGCAGCGGTAACCGGGAAGTGGGCCCACATATAGAACATGTTTGCCGCTCGGACCAGGAGTGGTTTGTCGAGAAAGAAGCTGCGCTGCAGATCAGCCTCCGACGGGAGACCAATGGCTCGTTGGAAATCGAGAAGTCGGTCGGCGTTGAGGTGGGCGGTTGCCCAGTCATCGGCGGTAACACGACGAACGAGGGCGTAGGCGAAGTACAGGCCGAGCAGGAGGAACGCGTTAAGGGCCAAGTCCATCGCCGACCGCCAGAGTCCCACTGAGGTTTGTGCCACTGAGGTTTGTGCCACTGAGGTTTGTGCCACTGAGGTTTGTGCCACTGAGGTCTCTGTCATTGCTGCGGCTTGTGGTTGTGCCGAACGTTGCATGTTCTGGCTCCCGCTTGGTTCCCTTTGTAACAAGGTACTAAAGGCCGAGAGGCGAGAGCAAGGGATATGCGTCACGGTGTAGCGGAGTGACTACTCAGAGAGGCCAGTTAGGGAGACCGGTTAGAGAGACCAATCGACGCCGGTTCGGCCAGCTTCCTCAAGGGCCTGGTTTATCTGGGAGAACGGCGAGCTGCCGAGAAAACCCCGGTGCGCTGACAGTGGTGATGGGTGAGCTGACTCGACAATGGAATGCCGGGTCAGATCGATCAATGTCTTCTTCTTTCTGGCTGCCGCACCCCAGAGGACAAAAACCACTCGCTCTTGCTTATCGCTTACCGCGGCAATGACTGCATCGGTGAAAACTTCCCATCCTTTCCCTTGATGGGACCCGGCCTGACCGTCCCTCACGGTCAACGAGGTATTAAGCAGTAGGACCCCCTGATCGGCCCACGATTCCAGCGACCCGTGGTCGGGTTGCACATGCCCGAGATCGTTCGCCAACTCCCGAAAAATGTTGGCCAGTGATGGTGGTGGCGGGGTCGGAGGTCGTACCGAGAAGCACAGTCCGTGAGCTTGGCCGGGGCCGTGGTAGGGGTCCTGGCCCAGAATGAGCACCTTGGTGTCGGCATAGGAGGTCCGGTGCAGGGCGGCAAAGACCTCGTCGGGCGGCGGGTAGACGGTGCCCGCCTGCCGCTCAGCATGAACGAATCGCTGGAGTTCGTCCCAGTACGGTTTGGTTAGCTCGTCTTCGAGAATCGGATGCCAGTCGGTCTTCATGGCTGAACCGGGGTCTCGAACAAACAGGTTGCCCTGTCGAACAAACAGATTGCCCTGTCGAACAAACAGTCTGGGTGGGTGCCACCATTCGTCACGATCCGGATCGTACGCTCAGCGCTCGTGAACCCGCATCTCCAACTCCACGATTCGATGACGGGCGTGACCTGGGAGTTCGACACCGAGTTTCTGCAGTCATCCTGGACCTGCATCTGGGGGAGGGGTTGTCAGGGGATTCTCGACGAACCAAGCGAAGAGTTGAGCCAGGGCTGTTGCAGCGTTGGCGCCGAGTTGCTCGATGAAGACGAAGCAAAGCTGATCTCGGCGTTGGCCGCCACTCTCGATCCGGAGCGATTCGAGCATCATCAGCAGGCGAGGTCCGGGGTCTTTGCGGAGACAGAGCCGGACAAGGCGGTAGAGAGACAGCCAGAGACAGGATGGCGAACCCGCCTCGTTGACGACGCTTGCATCTTCCTCAACCGTCCGGGATTCGCCGGAGGAGAGGGTTGTGCGCTTCACCTGGCTGCGGTGGACGGTGATGAATCGCCGCTGGACTGGAAACCAGCGGTGTGTTGGCAATTGCCCTTGCGAGTGGAGAGGACGCAGGGCTCGGAAGGCGAGGTAGCCACGTTGCGTCGCTGGGGCCGTGCTGACTGGGGGTCGGGAGGGGCCACCATGGCCTGGTGTTGTACCGAGGAACCCGAGGCGTACGTGGGTACCCGACCGGTCATCGAGGAACTCTCGGAAGAAATTGAAGCCCTGGTGGGAACCGAGGTTTTCGTGCAACTGCAGAACCGGATGGGCCCATGAGATCGAGAACAACATGAGACGGGTTCTCCTTACGGTTTTGAGTCTGGCCGCCGCGGCCTGCACCGGAGGGGTGCAGGTCGCCGAACCGACCCCGTCCTCGTCCAGTTCGTCGTCGACGATCACGGTGCCCACAACCGTGGCGCCCACAAGCACCGCGCCAACGACGACCGAGCCAACGACAACCACCACTGAAGCCCCCGACGACATCGATCTGTTACTGGCATCACTCACCGATGAACAAAAAGTTGGTCAGCTTCTCATGCCGGTGCTGTTCGGCACCGATGCCAACGACGTTGCTTCGGCCGAGGCCGGGGCCAACAATGCGTTGGGTGGCGCCGCAACGCCGGCTGGCGTGGTTGCCGCCAACGATCTCGGCGGCGTCTTATTCCTCGGAACCAATGTGGTAAACGCCTCTCAGGTGGAGGAGTTCTCCGCCGGCCTACAGGCCGCAACCGACGGCACAGGAATCGGCCTACTTCTTGCCGTCGACCAGGAAGGCGGCAGAGTCAACCGAGTTACCGACGGCGTGACCGTCTTCGGGTCGGCCCGCAGCCTTTCGGGTGACGCCGACGCGGTGCGGGATGCGGCCCGTACCACTGGTTCTCAGTTGTCGGCGTTGGGTCTGAACGTCGTGCTCGCCCCGGTTGCCGATCTAACCGACGGAGGGGGAGTTATCGGCAACCGCTCCTATGGATCAGATCCTGATCTGGCCGCTGACATGGTCCTTGCCTCCATTGGCGGCCTGGTCGAGGGAGGCGTTGCGGCTGCGGTCAAGCATTGGCCTGGTCACGGCGACACCAGCGTCGACAGTCATCGCCAATTGCCGGTGATCGACGTCGATGCTCAGACCTGGGTCGAGAGGGAACGAGTGCCGTTCGCGGCAGCAGTCGAAGCCGAGGTGGACATCGTGCTGGTCGGCCACCTGGCCTTCCCCGAGCTCGATCCGAGTGGCGATCCGGCGACGGTGTCGCCAGTCCTGCTCGACGAACTTCTCAGGCAGGAGTTGGGCTTCGAAGGCATTGTGATGACCGATGCCCTCGATATGGGTGCGGTGAGCAGCATCGAACGAGGGGATCTCGCGGTGCGAGCGGTGCTGGCCGGGGTCGACATCCTGCTTGTTCCCCCTGACCTTGCCGCCGCCCGCACCGGTCTTCTTGGTGCGTTGGCGTCGGGTGATCTGACCGACGAGCGACTGAACCAATCGGTGGAGAGGATCCTCCGGCTTAAGGAACGCTTGGGCCTGCTCGAGTAGCTGCTGGTCTGACGGGCCGGACGCACTGCGCGAGACTCGATCGGGTGAGTGAACAACCTGCCCCGGAACTGACATCGTCAACCCCTCATGTGGTGGAACTGGTCGTGTTCTCCGACTATCTCTGACCATGGTGCTATGTCGGGGCCGTGCGCCTCAACGAGATCGAAGCCGAATATGAGGGCGCCGTCACCGTCGACTGGCGGTCGTTCCTGCTGCGGCCCGAGGTCGAGGACCGTCCGATGGACAAGTTCACCAGGTACACCGAGTCGTGGGAGCGGCCCGGCTGCCTCGAACCCCGAGCTTCCTTCCGGCAATGGTCGGGCGAACACCAGCCGCCGAGTCACAGCGTGCCACCGGCGGTGGCGGGGAAAGTGGCTGCCCGCCAGGGAGCCGAGGCCTACCGCAACTTCAGTGACGGAATGTTCAAGGCGTACTTCACCGAGAACAGAACCATCTCCGACACCGATGTGATCGTGGCCATCGCCGGTGAGACCGGGTTGGACCAGCAGACCTTCGTCGATGATTGGAACGGCAACACCGAGGAACTGACCCGAGCAGTGTTCTCCGACTATTACTCGGCCGTGGAGTCCGAGATCACCGGAGTTCCAGCTGTCGTGGTCGATCGGAAGTGGCTCATTCCTGGTGCGGTTGACACCGACCAGTACCGATCGATGATTGCGGAGGCTCAACAGGCGGCTGGCGGAGATACTGCGGAGTGAGTCCCACCTCCGCTCAGAGCTTCCACTTCGATCTCGAGACTGCAGTCGATGCCACTGCCGAGCAGCCTGGCCACAACGACGACGCGCACACCTTCACCATCACGCTCTCCGACCAGTGGAACATTGGGGTGAATCCCAACGGTGGCTACGCCGCAGCCATCGTGCTGGGGGCCATGGCCCGACTATTGGAATCACGGTCGGCCGACCATCCTTTGCCGCTGTCTGTCAACACCCACTATCAGCGCCCAGCGCTGGCCAACCAGCCAGCCCAGGTTGAGGTCGAGGTTGTTCGACAGGGTCGCACCACCTCGACCATGAGCGGGCGGTTGCTCCAGGACGGCAAGGAACGAGTACGACTGTTGGCGACCTTCGGCGCCAGGACACCTGCCGACCCGGGTCTCGAGAATGCCCTGACCGAAAAGGACAGGATCCAGCTTCCGCCCTATGACATGGCGCCGCCCGAGGCATCCCGCTCTCGTTCGGAGCTGGCGCAGGGCATCGATCTACCGATCCTCGCCCGGCTCGACATACGGGTGCCCGACCGCTGGGCAGTGGCCGGCGAGGCCGAAGAAGCGGTTACCGGCGGGTGGATCCGATTCGTCGACGGTCGCTCTCCCGATGCCCGAAGCTTGGTCTTGTTCAGTGATGGTTTCCCGCCGTCGCCCTTTGGCCTTTTCGGTCGGCTCGGATGGGTTCCGACCCTGGAGTTGACCGTCCACGTCCGCCGGGCGCCCGCCGACGGTTGGATCCGAGCCCGTTTCGAAACTCGTGATCTTGTTGGCGGGTTGTTTGTCGAGGACGGCGTGCTGTGGGACTCGACCGGGGCTGTGGTCGCCCAGTCCAGACAGTTAGCGCTGTTGCGGGTCGATCAGTAGCAGGCCGACGTCAGCCGGACTGGTCGGCTGACAGATCGCGAAGAGCCTGGCGCCATTGCTCAGTTCGTTCTGCCAGCTGAGAGGTTCGCTCCAGAAGCTGGGCCTGCACGTCCTCCAGCTGATGAGAAGCCTCTGACAGTTGGACTTCGAGCTCGGCGATTCTGCGATGAAGGTCGTCGACCCGGTTGAGGTCGAGCGCCCCGAGCCATCGCATGCCGGCTTCGCCGACGTCGTAGGTGGTTGCCCGAGAGGCCACAAACGAGCGAAAAGCGGGATCCTGCTCGATGGAATCCTGCGCCACGGTGAGGGCCCGGGGAGATAGCCGAGGCTGGTGGACAAAGTTTGCCATGGCCGGCGGAGGAGCGATGGTGCAGTCAGGACGCCGAAGGAGGTCGTAGGCCAGAACACAGGCGTCGCGAACGTCGTCGTCCTTCACTTCTGCCGCCACGCCTTCACCCGTTTCTCGACCCGGCTAGCAACCACCTGGTCATTTCTCCTGCTCCGCACCGGCCTAGGGTACCGCTCGGGGCTGAGACACCGACATTTCTCCCGACGCCACCAGCCACGCTTCATGTTGCCCGTTCGACCGCCAGTCCTCGTCGAAGCGCAAGATCTCAAGGGACTCGGCCAAGGTCAGAAGCTCGCCAGGTTGAAGCAGGAACCGGGCGCTTGGCCGTTCGTGACGGGACAGGTTCTCGGTGGTGGCGATGCTGACGACGAGGACCATTGGTCGCTGGTCGACAGCCGCCCGCAGCGTCGGACGGTGCAGATAGTGGGAGCAATGGACCACGTCGAAGCCCTCGACGGCGGCGACGTGGTCGGTGTCAGCGGCTTCAAGGTCGAGTTCGGCCAGTGTGAGAGCCAGCCCCTGTGCTGAGGCACGTTCGTCGGCCATTCTCAGCGCCACGTCTGAGACCTCGAGCAGTGTGGTTTCAAGGCCATGGGCGGCGAGAACACAGGCGTCGACGCCACTGCCTCCGGCCAGATCGATGGCCCTGCCCTGAGTGGGAAGCTCGGCCACAACCTCGGCCAAAAGAGGGGACGGTGTGCCCGGCCGCTGTTCGCTAGCCCGGTAGCGGGTGTTCCACCGTTCCCGGCTGGAGGGATCGGGCTTGGTGTCCTCTGAATGGGTCTGCGAGTCTTCGGCCATGAGTCTTTCCCAGCATGCCGCAGAAGAACTTGCCAACACCATCGCCGCCCCCTTGGGCGGTGCCGGTGCCGCCTTCTATTTCCACCCCGACACCTTGGCCAAGGGCAAGGAGTATGGGCTCGGTGGCATGCAATTCTATTTCCTTGGCCGCGGAGGTGTCCTGGGCGATGTCAGCTCTGACGTTGTTGCCAGCGCGTTTGGCTACTTCCACCTTGAGAATGCAGCCAGTCTCTGGAACTCGGCCTCGGCCAAGTTGGCGCCCCGAGAGGCCGGCGCCGCCTATCACCAGTGCGCAGCCAATGTCGGTCGGACCCTCCTCTCCGAGGTCGCTGATCTCGATGCCTTCAACGACGCTGCGTCGGCCGCTATTGCCGGCACCAATCGAGCAGGCCTCGCCCTTTTCGCCGGAATCGCCGCCGAGCCACTTGTTGATGATGCCCCGGGCCGGGCCATGCAACAGGCTGCGGTCCTGCGTGAGTTGCGGGGCAGCGCCCACCTCAACGCACTTCTCGCCACGGGGATCGTGCCGGCCGAGGCTCACTGTTTTCGTCGGCCGGAGATGGCCGGTCCGTTCGGATGGGACCCGGCGCCCGATACGTCGGCGTTCGATACGTCGAAGCTGGAAGCGGCCGAGGCCCTCACCAATCAGTTGGTTGGCGTGGGCTTCACGTCCCTTTCTGGCGAGCAGGCGGCAGCCCTGGCTGCTGGCGCAGCCGCTATCGGCTCCGCATGCGGCGTGGAGTAGTCGCCGGGAAGAAAGAGGGGTGGGTTCCCGGTTACTTCCTGACGAGTACGGTCGATGGAGAGCCAGACCGAACTTCTGAAGCAATACTGTCCAAGGAGTCCCCACCCCGATGTCACGTCAAGCCCTGTCCATCACGGTGTTCGCCGTTCTTGCCGCTCTGTCGGCGTGCGGAGGCGTGGAGGGGACGGAGGCCGAGGGCGAGATAACCGAGGCGGTGGCTGGCGTACTGCCGATCTCCGACGAGAGCGAAGAGGGTGAAGAGACCGACGACGACAACATCGGCACCCTGTGGGGATCATCGCCTAGTCCGGAACCGGAGCCCGTTCTCGACGTTGTTGAGGAGGAAATCGAGGGTGCACTGGTGGCGACCGCCAAGGTCACCCTGGGAGAGGTCGAGGTGTGGGAATCCCGAACCCAGACCGATTCGACATGGTCGTTGGCGGTGCCAACCGAGTTCGGAGGTGATCGCCACTTCCTCGTTCTCGAAGAACGGGACGACTGGTTGAAGATCGCAGTACCGGTTCGGCCCAATGGCAGCGTCGGTTGGATACCTCGGGATGCAGTTACGCTGTCGGTTTCCCGCCACAGGGTCCAGATCGACATCTCCGATCGTTCGGTGAAGGTCTGGGAGGACGACGAACTGATCCTCGACACGACGAGCGCGGTAGGTCGAGACTCTGCGCCTACGCCGCTCGGAGCGTTCTACATCCGTGACGTGCTTCCATGGGATCCCAACTCGGTGTACGGCCCCTATGTGCTCGCGCTGTCTGCGTATTCTGAGACCATCGACCAGATAAACGGTGGCGATGCGGTGGTGGCGATCCACGGAACCTCGAGTCCCTCATTGCTTGGCTCTGCTGTCTCGCTGGGCTGCATTCGTTTGGCCAACGACGACGTCACGCTTCTGGCCGAGACGGTGCCGGTCGGCACGCCGGTCGAGATCGTGGCCTGACTCATTTGTCTCGTGACGAAAGTCACTAAAGAGGCTACGGTGCCGCTCCACGTTGGCAGGTAGCCGCAGCCCAACCTGGGTCTGAGTCCGAACCGGAGTTTCCATGGTCGAGCAATGGATGGTCGAAACCGATCTGAGCCAGGAGTGGGACTTCTACACCAGAGCCAACGTCGGCGAGGTGTTCCCCGATCCAGTGGCGCCGCTCTCGTTCAGCTACTTCCAGAACGAAAACGGACTCGGTGGCTCAGAGATGGGTTTCCGAAACGCCTACTACCGCATTGGTGTCATGGAACCGTCGGAGTTGCCAGACGATCAGTGCGTCTTTCTCGGTGTCACCAATGGCTACTGCTATCTGAATGCCAGCGCCCTCCGAATGCTCGGTCACCGAGCCCCCGGCATGACATCGGCCGACATCGATGCCGCATTCTTTGGAGATGCCCCCGGTGTTCCCGAGTTCGTCGTGAAACCCGGTTTTGACCGTCCCGATCTGACCGAGAAGATCGGCGCCACCTTCGGATGGGTCCTCACAACGCCCGACCTTCCTGATGTGTTGGCTCACGAGCAGGAAATGAATCAGCTACGAACCGATCGACCGGACTTTTCCGCCATGTCAGGCGAAGAGCTCGTCGACTTCATGATGACGACCGCCGACACTCACTTCGAGAAGCTCTTCACCGAGCACATCTTCATCTCGTTCCTTGCCACCCTGCCCATTGGCATCATTACGGCAGTGTGCGAGGCAGTGGGCCAGCCGACGTCGACCCTGAAACTGTTGGCCGGACTCGGCGACGTGGAGTCGGCGGCGCCTTCCATGGAGATGTGGAAGCTGGGCCGCCTGGTCGTCGCCTCGCCCGAGCTCATGGCTGAGTTCGACAAGGGCCACGCCGGACTTGATGAACGTCTTCGGTCCTCCGGCGACAACAGTGTGGCTGCGTTCGTTGCAGCCTTTGACACCTTCCTCGTTCACTACGGCAGCCGAGGTCCAAACGAATGGGAGATGCGGTCGCCGACATGGGAGACCCATCCCGATCTTGCTCTGGCCGCCATCGATCGCATGCGACTCTCGCCGGAATCGTCTTCGCCACAGGCCAACAACGATGCCCGCGGGGTCGAACGAGAACGCCTCGGAGCCGAGATCGCCGCCATGCTCGAGGGCGATCCCGAAACCCAGGGTCAGTTCATGGCCGCGCTGCATTCGGCAACCGTCTTTATGCCGGGCCGAGAGCGCACCAAAACCAACTGCATCAAGCTCATCCAGGAGATGCGGATGGCCCTGCAAGAGTGGGGTCGACGCAATGTGGAGGCTGGAACCTTCCCTGCCGTCAACTCCTATGGCCTGTTGTCGCGGCGCGAAATGCGTGAGTTTCTCGCCAACCCGGAGCCGTTCAGCGATGTTTTGGTTGAACGCGAAGCACTCATGGCTGAGTATCACCAGCTTCAGGAGCCGTTTCTGTTCGTTGGGTCGGCCGGCGACGTCAACGACTATCCCCGGCGGGACGCGGTCGAGATCGTCACGGTTGTCGACGACGAAGTGGTGCAGGGAGTCCCTGGTTGCCCCGGCATCGCCCGTGGTATCGCCCGGGTCGTGACCGATTCCCACGACCCGACCGCGCTCGCTCCTGGCGACATCCTGGTCGCTCCCCTCACCGACCCCTCCTGGACACCGTTGTTCGTCCCGGCGGCAGCCGTCGTGGTCGACGTTGGAGCTCCGCTCAGCCACGCCATCATTGTGAGCCGGGAGCTCGGTATCCCCTGTGTGGTCTCGGCAACCGACGCCACCAAGCGGATTCCCGATGGCGCAACCATAGAGGTCAATGGCGACACCGGTCAGGTGACGATCATCAGCTTGCCCTAGTCGGGCTGCCCTAAGGGGTGAGGCAGTACACGATGCCGGCCTTGGTTCGGCCCTGCTCCACGAAGATGTCGAGGGCTCGAAAGCAGTACGCCATTCGTTGCGCCACGTCCCGGCCGACCCCGGACGCCTTCGCCAGCTCGGCGGTGTTGAACTCAGGAGGCAGCTCTGCGGGGAGAAGACGCCGCAGGTCAGCGGTGTGTTCGAACCGTTCGACATCGAGAACTTCCCGCAAGACTCGATCGACCGTTCGATGACCGCCCCGACCGCGGCGGGCCTGCGGGTCGACGATCTGGGTCTTGGTCACTGAGACCAGCACAACATCGAGCGTGAGATTGGGTGGTCGAGGAGGGTCGGGATGCTGAC